>JBDTKB010000069.1:0-5502 GCA_039935555.1 Ginsengibacter sp.
AATAGCAAAAAATATTTGTATTTGTATAGTAAATCGATTATAGTGATAAATCCCATGCTTTACTCTGTTTACCAGGTCTCATTTGTAAATTGTTTTTCAGGTTTTTTATTTGTGAAATTATTAATGAAGGAAATCACATTAAGTAAATAATTATAAATATGATTGATATGAAAACAATTATTATTCTTATGATACAGAACATTACCAAAATAATATCTTTCAAACTTTGAATCATAGAATAATATTCAAACTTGTAGTAGAATCAAAGGAAAGTGCAATGTAGAATTTTAGAATTGTTTCAATCAAATGTTTATATGCTAAAGATGAGCATCCTAAGAAAATGGTTGGGTGAAATAAAAAAAAGATAGAGATTAGGTATGCGTAAAAAGTAATCTTTTAGCTAAAATAAAAGAGTACTTATCTCTTTTTTAAAAAAATCTCTCCTAAACCCAACTTTTTTTTCAAATCAAATATCTTATTGTAAACAAACAACAACATAACATTAAGAGAACGTACAAGCTTATTCGGATTCTTCATGGATAAAAATGAACAATATGCATAAAAATTATACTTGTAATTTGTCAGTTCTCTAACAATTGAAAATTTTATAAAAATCAAATTATGGAAAGAAAGGAATTTTTGTCATTAGTAGGAAAAGGCGCCGGTGGTGCACTGTTTTTGTCTATTTTAGAAGCTTGTTCTAAAACTAAAAATACCCCTTCTTCACCACCTTCTGGCCCTGTAGATTTTACTCTTGATCTTACCAACAGTCAGTATTCTTCCCTGAAAACAGCCGGTGGCTATATCTATGACAATGGTATTATTGTGGCTCAAACCGTTAATGGAGATTATGTAGCAGTGTCTGCTGCTTGCACTCATCAAGGCACTTATGTACAATATGTGACTTCCAATAATTCTTTTTATTGCCCCACCCATGGATCCGATTTTTCAACTACAGGCTCCGTATTGCGTGGTCCGGCTAATTCGCCCCTTACTCAGTATAAAACTGCTTTAAGCGGCAATTCACTTCACGTATTTTCCTGAAAACTATGAAAAGAAGAATTATGAAAAAATGTTTAATGGGAATGTTGTTTTCTTTGTATGCCATTCCTGCATTAACACAAATATATATCTGTAGAAATGCAGATATAACCTTTTTTTCCTCGGCGCCTATAGAAGATATTAAAGGAGAAAGTTCTACTGCTCTATCTGCCTTAAATGTTGATAATAAAGAAGTATATTTCAAAGTGCCGATCAGGAGTTTTACTTTTCACAGCAGCCTCATGCAGGAACATTTTAATGAGGATTATATGGAGAGTGATAAATTTCCTTTTGCTGAATTTACAGGAAAGATCATAGATCATTTAGATTTGACAAGACCCGGCACTTATCAGGTGACTGTACAATGAAACCTGACCATTCACAATGTCACCAGGTCCTATACCACTAAAGGAAGCGTGGATGTAAAGCCGGAATCCATTACCACGCATGCTCTGTTTAATATAAAACCAGAAGACCACGGTGTGAAAATACCGACCTTATTAACTAAAAATTTAGCCGAAAATGTACAGGTGACTGTTGATGCTACTTATCATCTTCGTCCTGTTTCTTCCAAGTAATTTAATTTTAAAAGTACCTTTTATGAAAAAATCTCTAAGTCTGTTGCTCTTAATTTTCAGTTTTGTTTATCTGTATGCACAGGATGGTAATTTGAGTAATCTATTTGCCGATTCTTCTGCCCAAAATAATATGCATGTGATTGCTACTTTTAAATCCGGTATATTAATAAATGCCCAGACAATTGAAACTATGCATAAGCATGATCTGCTTTTTGAGGTGGGTCACCGCTTTGGCGATATCGGCGGAAAGTATGGAGGCCGTCAAACTTTTTATGGCTTTGACCTTATTTCCGATGTATTAATAGGTTTTGAATATGGAATCAGCGACCGTTTAACGGCGGGGGTGGGCAGGGATAAAGGATCAGCTAATTTTGCTAATGTAAACCAAACACAGCTTTTGTATGGCACACTAAAATACCGGCTATTGCAACAAACAGTAAATAACCAGGTTCCATTAGCAATTACTTTGTTTGGCAGGGGAGTTGTTAGTACGATGGCTAGCCAAATACCCAATACCGATGCGAATTTCAAAGATTTTAAAAGCAGACTGAGTGGTATTGGACAGATCATTATTGCGCGTAAATTCAGTAGCAATTTTTCACTGGAATTATTACCGACTTATGTACGACGGGAAAATGTAGTTGCTCCCGATCCAAAAAATATGTTTGCCATTGGAATCGGAGGAAGGATGAAAGTTACAAAAAGGATGGCCATTGTAGCTGATTATTTTTTACCATTCCGTTCGCAGCAGGCGACAAATTATTTTAGCACCCAATTCAATACTTTATTTTATAATCCTTTGGCAGTAGGACTGGAAATTGAAACCGGTGGGCATGTATTTCATATTGATTTTACCAATGCGACCTCTATTCTTGAAAATCAGTTTATTCCAGGAACAACCTCCAATTGGAGCAAAGGGCAGTTTCGGTGGGGATTCAATTTTTCCCGAACTTTTACATTGGGAGGTAGTAAAAATAAAAGCTGGGAAAAATAATACCGTTATATAGGACAGATGAAATTAGCCGATGTGGTTCACCCCATTGAAGTATGTATTTTTTATCACAGCATTCCAACGATATAAAGGAAAATACCCAGTCTGTTTTAAAGCAACCTATAAAACGTCAATCCTGATTTTAAAACAATTGAAATCAGATAAGCTCAATAGTGCTTTAAAAAAAGTAAACTGACATTTGATTGCCCAAATGAACTCTATCCTTGTAACCCATTTAACAATCAGCAATTATGCAGAATTCACGTTATAAAAAAATGCCTCTCCCAAATAGATGAGAGAGGTAGATCAACCCAAAAAAACAAAGAAAATCATTATTTTTTTTAATTCCCCGCGTTGCTTATATACTCATTTATCCCGCAGCCTGTAATGTTTTTAAGTTTAAAATGAATTTCCGTGGAGTTGTAACTTTGACTTTGCGAGTGGACGTTTAATCTTATATTTATTTTATAATATTTTATAAAAAGTAGCATCAAAATTAAATAAGATGAAATGAAAAAGAAAGCCACTCTATTTAGTATTTTCATTGGTAAGGTTTTCATATTATTTAAAATATTTCATGAATCCTTGAAGAACTAATAGATGCACCTGAGCGCGAAATATTTTTTCCGATAGGTATAAAAGAAATTATTTTTCACCCCTGTTTTTGAAATATAAAAATTGAATTAACCGCTTTTATTAATGATATAGACAACAGTTGCTGATAAATTGGTTGGGTATTCACTCAAAATTTATAAGTTAGACCCGCTCCTATCCCATATCTATAGGGAAAGGTCTTTACAATATGATCTTTTGTAATAGAAGTAACTGCATACCTGAATTGCGGAAGAAGATTTATTGACCATCTGACATTGAACTTATATTGTAGGTTTACATCAGCTATAAAAGATGTATAAAAATTTTTCAAACCATTAAGCCCGTTTATTTGTTCCGTTTCATTATTCAACATATCCGTTACTTCAGTTTTTATAAAGGCTTTGGTAACGAAGCTAAATGATAGCCCTGCTCCGGCAGTTATGGCAAATTTATTTTTATTAATTGTATAAGTAAGCATGATGGGAACATTTAAAGAGGTAAGGTTTTGTCCTGCTTCTGCGCAAAGAATACTGTCGCCTACAGCAGGCGGTTGTCCAAAATCCGGCTTAATGTATCCATATCCTGAAGAAGTATTGTATTGGAAGGCAACAGTTCCGTTGGGAGTTTTTGAAGCAAAAATATTGTGTGGAGAAATTCCTATCTCTGTATTGGTAAAAAATACGCCTGATTTCATTCCCCATTTATCCGAAAATTGTCGTGTAACATACAATCCGAAGGAATAGGATCCTTCATGGCTCTCATCATCAGAGATTTTCTGCGATGGATTACCCGCGTTTCCTGCTACATTATTTACTAAATTGTAATTGGCCCATTCGGTATTTTCATAGCCTGTAACAGACCAGTAGGGATGAAACTTTTGAGAAACTACATTTTTATTTACCCCGGCAATCCATTTTTTGATTAGAGAATCTTTATTAAATATTAGAAATTTGTTCTGTAATTGGATATTTAGATTGAAAATGCCGGTGGTTTTAATTTTGACTAACTGACCTGGTTTATAGTTATCGAATTTTGGAGATTCCGCCATATTCAGTTTTTCGTTTCCTGCTAAGCGGATGTTTTGATGATCTTGTAGTTTTGTTTCTTCGGTTGAAGTATTATTGTATTGATACTTGTAGGATCGGTTTTTTGATTTAGCCATCAGGATACTCTTTTGAAGATTCAATTTTTGATTTTTCCCTTTGTTTACCGGCAAGAGCGCTCCTGCTTTTTGAGTGAGTATGGAATTTTCTTTCTGCCATTTTTCGGATGGAATATTAGCACTTATATTATCCGTATTGTTTTTTCCCTGTTCAGGCTTGTCATTACCGGAAGAATTATTAATTTTTTTGGTAAGATCATTTTTTGAAGAATCTGAATAATTATCATTATTTTTTTCAAAGTTTGTAGTTGCTGTATTTTTAATATTGCCCGTATCTTTCTTATCAAAAGTCAGGCTTTTTCTATTTTCATTCTCTGGGATATTTTTATAAAATGATTTGTAAATTATTATGCCGGATAAAACAACAAGAAGAAAAATAGCCGCACTCTTCCATATAATAAATCTTTTCCTGTATTTTTTCACATCTTTATGATCCAGGCTGGCCTGTAGTTTATTCCACAAACCATCCGAAGGCTCATCCTCAAAATCTTTGTAAGCTCTGTTAAAAATATCATCAACATTATGTAAATTTTCATCCATATATATTCAGTTTTATGGGAGGGTTATTTTTTTTTTTAAGGATAAGGCATCTTGCAATATTCTCCTGGCATCTGCAAGGTTACTTTTGGAAGTGCCTTCAGAAATTTTTAAAGCCTCCGCGATTTCACGGTGCTTCATTCCTTCAAACACAAACAAATTAAAAACCATTCGATACGCCGGCGACAAGGTTTGCACAAGTTTTATCAATTCTTTTTCATCGTAATTATTGGCAAAATCAGCACTTACATATCCATGGTGCGTTTCAGAATCAAACGAAACAACCGGTTTAAGATTATATGATTTATTCTTGTATTTGGATAAAGCAGCATTGATCATTATTTTTCTTATCCATCCTTCAAAAGATCCTTCCCCTTTATATTTATTAATATAGGTAAAAACTCTCATAAACCCATCATGCAATATTTCCTCTGCCTCCTCCCTGTTTCTTGAATACCAAAGGCAAACATTCATCATTTTTCGGGCATAACGGCTATAAAGCTTCGCCTGGGAAGCCCTGTCGCCAGATATACATCCTGAAATTATAAGCCGCTCGCTATCTTCCATATCTTCTATCTTAAAGACATACCATGAAATAA
>JBDTKB010000070.1:0-12548 GCA_039935555.1 Ginsengibacter sp.
ATTAAATATTTCTTATAAAAATTGCGTTACAAATGATGCAGCTAATTAGCAATCTTTCTGTTCGCAGTCTGATAATTCCGTTTCTATTTCAATAGTACTGTGGTGAATTTGGTGGTGCATTAGTTCATGTTTTAAAGTATGAACAAGGTCCATTTTTTCATTAAAACTCAGGGTTTCACTCAACGCAACATGCGCCGTTAGTGCGTTTTCGGTAGTGCTCAACGCCCATATGTGCACGTGATGCACTTCCACAATATTCGTTTGTCTTGTAATAAGTTCTTTTATTTTCCTTATGTCAATACCCGGCGGAACCGCATCAACCGATAAATTGAAACTATCTGTAAGTAACGACCAGGTGCCCAATAAAATAACAACCATAATAATCAATCCAATTAAAGGATCTACCCAATACCAGCCTGTATATATAATGAGAATACCACCGGCAACTACCCCAAGTGAAACTAATGCATCGCTCATCATATGTAAATACGCACTCTTAATATTAAGATCGGTATGCCTGTTTTTGAAAAACATGAGGGCAGTAATAACGTTGATAAAAATACCGGCTCCTGCAACCCACGCTATAATATTTCCTTTTACAAGCGCAGGGTTCATTAATCTATGAACAGATTCAAAGCCTAAAATTCCAATGGCAATTAATAAAAAAACGGCGTTAAAAAGAGCAGCGAGAATCGTGGTTTTCTTATAACCATAAGTAAATTTTTCATTGGATTTTTTCTTCGCAAGCCGAAAGGCGATTAGCGACAATACAAGGCTTGCAACGTCGCTCAGGTTATGGCCGGCGTCTGTCAGCAGCGACATAGAATTGTTCATGATGCCCGCAACTACTTCTACTATTACAAATATTACATTAAGACTAATGCCAACAACGAAAGCCCGCCCGTTGTCGCCTGCGCTTATCGGCGGCGCGTGATGGTGATGATGATGACCGTGATCGTGCGGCATTATTTTTTATGATTAATTTAAAAAAGAGCAATTTTTAAAATGGATGAGCGCTTACTTTTTAAGTTTAATATTCATAAGCTTTTCTATAAACATTTCATTTTATTTCCCTTTTCAAGCAAAGGTATTAAAGAAAGGCCTGCAACGGTTACGACATGCGTAAATGCTATTTTAAAAATCGCTTGCTAATTAGTTTTAGTAAAAAAAATTTTAGTACATCTTGCCTGTATTTTCTAAAGTTCCATCGATCGTTAAACCATATCGCTTAATAAATTTACAATTAAAGCAGTCCACCCGGTTTGGTGGCTGGCGCCCAGGCCGCGTAAATTATCACCATGAAAATATTCATGAAATAATACAAGTTCCCGGTTTTCTTCGCGCTGATAAAACCAATTGTAGGGGCCGTTTACAACTCTTTCATTGTGTTCGTTTATTTCGAAAATACTCAGGATACGCTTTGTAATGTCATTAGCTACTTCAGTAAGTGTGAGAAATACTCCTGATCCTTTTGGACTTTCAACTTTAAATTCATCTTCATAAAAATACCCGTATATTTTTATCGCATTTATTGTAAGATAATTTAATGGCATCCACACGGGGCCGCGCCAGTTGGAGTTGCCGCCAAACATTCCTGATGTGGAATCGCCGGGATCATATTGGATAGAATAATTAGTGCCAACAAATTCAAGCGAATAGGGGTTTTGCTGGTAACATTTCGAAAGGGCACGAATGCCGCCATCAGAAAGAAATTCTGATTCATCCAATACCCGCTTAAGAATAGATGTCAACCTATCTTTGTGTACCATTGAAAGCAGGATGCATCCATCCTCACTTTTGTCTTCGCTGGGAAGATATTTTTTATTTTTTCTCCTGTAATTCTGAAACCAGGCCATTCTTTTTGAAAAATCCGGAAGCTTATCGCGTTGTTCTTTTTCAATTACAGTTACGGCAAATAATGGTATTAGCCCAACCGCCGATCTTATTTTTAATGGTAAGGCATCTGATTTATTTATAGATAAAACGTCGTAAAAAAACTTGTCGTCATCATCCCACAATCCCATTTCATTTAAAGCCTCGCCAATAATAACAAAGTGTTCATAAAACTTAGTGCCGGCATCCTCAAAGGAACTATCGTACATAGCAATTTCTATCGCTATATCCATCATCCCAAGTGCGTACATTCCCATCCAGCTTGTTCCATCCGCCTGCTCAAGCATAATGTGCCCCGGTAGCATCATGCTCCGGTTAAAGAGCCCGATATTATCAAGGCCCAGGAAGCCTCCTTCGAAAATACTATTTCCGTTTTCATCCTTCCTGTTTATCCACCAGGTAAAGTTGATGATCAGTTTTTGAAAGATCTTTTTTAAAAATTTAAGATCAGTTTTACCATAAATTTTTTTCTCAGTATTATACACTTGCAGTGCCGCAAACGCATGCACGGGTGGATTTACATCGCTGAAGTTCCATTCGTAAGCGGGCAATTGCCCCTGGGGGTTCATGTACCATTCACGCATCAATAATAGCAATTGATGTTTTGCAAAATTAGGGTCAATAATAGCAAGAGAGATGCAATGAAAAGCACTATCCCACGCAGCATACCATGGATATTCCCACTTATCAGGCATGGACATTACATCCTGGTTTTTTAGATATTTCCAATCGCTATTTCTTCCATCTTCGCGTTCCTCCGTAACCGGCGTTATTCCATCGCCGGACTTTAACCAACGCTCAACATCATAATGATAATATTGCTTATTCCACAAAAGGCCGGCATACGCCTGCCTCTGAATATTTTTTCGATCAACGGTGCAATTAGGAGAAGTTATTTCATCGTAAAATTGATCAGCCTCCAGTTTCCTTTTTGCAAATAAATCAGCAAAATTATCCGGGAACGGTGAGTCAATTTTTTCCTTTGCCAGCCTCAAATAAATTGTTTTCGAATTTGTGCCTTCAACTTCAAAATTATAAACGGGTGAGAATTTAGTACCTTGTTTTTGTTGAAGAAGCCTTTCATAATTGGTGCCATGTATGATTGCCTCATGAAAGGCATCTTTTACGAATTCTGTTTTATTTTCACGATTATATAATCTTTCATAATTGGTTTCATTTTCTGTAAATAAAATTTCATTCGCTTGCTGAAAATAAAAGTAATAATCATCAAAATTTTTGTTTTCCGCTTTTACTGATTGTTCGGTTAAATATTTTATTGATGGCTTGTAATCATCTCCTGAATATTGCCACTTGTTATAAAATAATAAGGTAGGTAACACAGTTATAGATGCATTATCGCTGCCACGGTTTACTATTTCTATTTTTATGTAAATATCTTCACTATTGTTCTTCGCATATTCTACAAATACATCAAAATATTTATTGTCGCTAAAAATACCAGTGTCCAGCAGTTCATATTCAGGATCGTCCTTATTGAGGCTTTTATTTTTATTGAGAAGATCAAGATATGGATACGCTTGTTGGGGATATTTATAAAGATATTTCATGTAATAATGAGAAGGGATATTATCGAGGTAATAATATAATTCCTTCACATCTTCACCATGGTTTCCTTCGGGATTGCTCAGCCCAAAAAGCCTTTCTTTTAATATGGGATCATTGCCATTCCATAAAGCAAGCGAGAAACATAAATTCTGGTAAACGTCTGAAATGCCGGCCAGTCCGTCTTCTCCCCATCTATAAACCCTGCTTCTGGCATGATCATGTGGAAAATAATTCCAGGCATCTCCGTCTTTACTATAGTCTTCCCGCACCGTTCCCCATTGTCGTTCGCTTACGTAAGGACCCCACATTTCCAAAGGCACGTCTTTTTTTGCATTTTCTTGTAACCTGTTATATTCGGGATTATTCATTAATTTTTATAAAAAACAGGTGATTTAAATTGGGCGAAGTTGAAACAAAAAGTTTAACCGTTGGTTGAAAACCCGGGATACAATAACATGCCGCCATCTACAAATAATGTTGTTCCGGTTACATAGTCCGATTCATCGCTTGCCAGCCATACCGCAGCTTTCCCGATGTCTTCGGGTTGCCCGATCCGGCCGTAAGGTATTAAAGTCAGTAACTTATTCAACGCTTCGGGCGTATCCCACGCTGCCTTATTTATTGGAGTTTGAATGGCGCCCGGGCCAATGCTATTTACCCTTATTTTTTTGGGAGCTAATTCCTGTGCCATACTTTTCATCATCATATTAATGCCGCCTTTACTTGTAGCATAATTCACATGGCCAGCCCAGGGTATTACTTCATGAACACTACTCATGCAAATAATTTTTCCGGCTGCACAACTCCTTTCAGCAACTACTCCTCTTCTCAAAAATTCTTTCACTGCTTCCCTTGCGCATAAAAATTGGCCGGTGAGGTTTACATTTATTACCAGTTGCCAATCGGCAAGGCTCATCGTTTCAAACGGCGAATCTTTTTGAAGGCCTGCGTTGTTTACCAAAATATCGATAGTGCCATATTTATCAAACATTTGCTTAAACATTGCCTGCACTTCATCTTCTTTGCTCACATCTGCTTTTATTGCAATTGCATTTCCTCCATTATTTATAATTTGTTGTACAACCTCATCCGCAACCTCTGGATGAGTAACATAATTCACAACCACATTTGCACCATCGTTGCCAAGCGCAATAGCAACCGCAAGGCCGATTCCACTGTTAGCGCCGGTTACAAGAGCACTTTGTCCTTTAAGCTTTGGATTTAAGTTCATTTATTTTTATTTAAAAATTATTTAGAATCAATAGGTGAAATATTGTGCCACATTATATTTCGTTAGTAAAATTAATTGCCAATTACCCAATTTTTCTATTTTTTTTTCGTTGTAGAAATATCCGGCATTAATTAAAAAAAATAATTTCTTATACGATATCGCTTCTTATGAAAAATTTATTACTCTTTGTCGTTATTATTTTTATCGCTGTGAAAAGTGCAAATGCCCAGGTTCCCAAAGCAATGCCGCCAGACGCGAATGAATTTTATAATAAATCGATGCCTCTTCTGCGGCCACAGGTAAAAAATATTGTTTTGCAAATAGCTGCCACCTTAAAAAACCGGAGCATAAATACCGATAGTCTTTCAAACGCACTTCAAAAAAATTACCAGTTAAAAGGCATGAGCAAAAATGATATCGATGGAGTTGCTGTGTTAATAATGGTGCAGGCCTCAAGCAATGCCGATTCAGATCTTAAAAAAATGGTACTTGCCATTGGCCGCGGAAATGACCAGAAAAACATGCCTTCAAAAGATAATAGCAACGAAGCTCAAAACCTAAAATTACAAACGATCATGGATCGTAAAAGTGATCTCGCGGAAGGAGTAACCTACGTTATGAAAAAAATATCCGGAACCCAGCAGGACATCATAAATAATTTGAAATAAGATTTATAAGTCTGAACAAAAACTTTCCCAAAATTTCTTGCTTTCAAGCATAGGCTTTTTAATTATTACGGGGATCAGTAACTACATGCCAGCCATTTGATTTTCGCTCAAGATAAATATACCGGCTAAGGTCACTTTCATTATTCGTCTTACTCAAAGAAGTTGCTGCAATAACAATTGTGTTTTGTTGCGGAGGAATATTTTGCAGGTTGAATTTATAATAATTATTCCCGGACTGAATTATTTCGACAATATTTTGGGGTAATCTTTTGTCAATAGAAGAAGTATCCTGAAAATTATAAATCACATAACGGTTTACCATGTTATCGATGCTGTCTTGCCGAATATAAAGATCGACGTCGTTATCATAAATACTCACCTTACTGCTGTCAAATAAAAGTACCGGCCGCGAAGGTTTCTCAGAATCAATCCAGTCCATCGGCGGAACTATGGCAGGATATTTATAATAGTTATTTCTCAGGCTATCGCTCCATCCATTCGGGTTGCTGGCAAAGGTGGCGCTGCTAAAAAATACACTGCCTTGTATCTGGGGATATTCACGCAATTTTTTTATTTGGTTGGGTAATTCATTTTTGTTTTTCCAGGCGTACGATCTTGCTTCCAGCGATCTGTAAATTCCTTGCCCGATATACATTTGCCTGCCGTAAGCTTGCCTTGCCCACCAATCAACAAGCACTTCATAGCCTACTACTTTGTGCCCGAATTCCCAATACAATTGCGGAACCACATAGTCAATCCATTTCATTTTAAGCCATAATAAAATATCAGCATACAAGTCATCATAATTTGTTTGTCCGGCTTTGGTATTACTTCCTTCAGGGTCTTTACTAATGTTGCGCCAAACACCAAATGGGCTAATTCCAAATTTGCATAAAGGATTTTCTTCTTTGATAGCTCTGCTCAGCATTAATATTATGGAATCAACATTACTTCTTCGCCACGTTTCCCTATCCATACCGTTTCCATATTTTCTAAAAGAACCTGTGTCCCCAAACTCTCTTCCTGCTATACGATAAGGGTAAAAATAATCGTCAAAATGTATAGCGTCAATATCATAACGGCTCACCACATCTCTCACTACGTTAGTTACAAATTTTTGTACATCTTTATTTCCCGGATCAAAATATTTTGTACCTCCATAATTAATAAACCATTCCTGGTGAATTTTGGTAATGTGCGTAGGTGCAATTGAAGATTTTCCGATGCTGAATTCGGCCCTGTACGGGTTCATCCATGCATGAAATTCCATTCCGCGTTTATGCGTCTCCGTTATCATAAACTCCAGCGGGTCATAGTAGGGAAACGGCGGCTTTCCCTGCGTACCCGTTAGCCACTCACTCCATGGCTCATATTGCGATGGATATAATGCATCTGCTGCGGGTCTTATTTGAACTACAACAGCGTTCATCCCGTTTCTTTTATGCATGTCCAATAGGTTAATGAATTCTGCTTTTTGGCTATAGCTGTTTAGTGTTTTTTTCGAAGGAAAATCAATGTTATCAACGGTTGCAACCCATACACCCCTGAACTCATATTTTGGTTGAGCCAATACTTTTTGAGAAAATCCAATAACAATAAATATTATACAATAACAAAAGTATTTCTTCATGAATATGTAGTTGTGAAACGGGAAATTACGAAAAGCATTTTTTAAAAAAAGTTATGAGACTCGTTATTTGATTTTGTAATCAAAGTTTAAGATAATAATAGCAATAAGTATTAAAAGTTTTATAGAAAAAAGTGCCTTTGATTATTCAATTTGTACTTCGTGCAAAGGCGATATTGGCTTATCGTTAAATTCATTACGGTAGATACGAATAAGAACGATAAAATAACTTATAAGCAACGGGCCGAAAACTAACCCCAAAAAACCAAACATACTAAGGCCAATGATAACGCCAAAAATTGTAATAATTGGATGAACATTTCCAATTCTTCGTAATACAGTTATGCGCGCTACATAATCAATATTGGTAAGTATTATCAACGAATAAATAGCAAGCCCTGCTCCTTGCCAGACATGATTTACTGCGAGAAGATAAACAGTAAGTGGCAACCAGATCAGGCCTGTGCCTACTATTGGTATCATTGACGCGACACCGGTAAGAAACCCCCACACAGCAAAATCTGTGACGCCGAAAATTGCATAGCCCAACATGCCAACAAGCCCCTGTATAATTCCCAAAAGCGGTATACCGATTGCGTTCGCCCTGATCATAACATTTGTTTCGTTGCTCAACATCGCGCGATTGGATGGCTTTAATGGAATTACATTATTTAAATATTTTTCCATTTGCTTGCCATGTACGAGCAAGTAATACAACACGAAAAACATCAGCAAAAGGTTCGTTAATAAATTTGCAGTGCCGGTTAACAACATTGGAATATTATTGGCAAGTTTTTGAGTGGCACTTTTTAAACTATTTGCATTGTATAATTCCACGCCAGTTGTTTCAAATATTTTTTGCGAAAAACTTTTCACCGCAACCATTAATTGTACCGGGTTATTAAATATCGCGACGAGTTTGGGCACCAATAATACAACGGCAAAATAAATCGGCAAACAAATGATTACAATAAATCCAATAATATGCAGAAGAGCCGTCCAACCGGGTCGCCATTTCTTTTTTTCCGTAAGATTAAAATAAGTTTTACGACTTAGAATATACAAGGTAATTGCACCTAAGACGCCAGGTAAAAAAGTGTAAAAATGCATCAGCATTAAAATACCGATGAGTAAAATGACAGCTAAAAGTAATATTTGGCGCAAACGGTTGTTGAATCCTGTCATTGAATAAAATAAATAAAATTTTACGAAATTATTTGTGGTAAAGATGAATCAATCTCTCCACACGGAAACTCCTTCACTGCAATTGGAACAGATATCAATATTTTTTCGGCTACTCATAAGTTCTTTGCGAAATTGCTTATAATTATCGTTGTGCCAGATTTCTTTAAACGATTGATTTTCCAGGTTGCCGAGTTGATGCGCAGCATCTTTATCGAAACAGCAGGGAACTACCAAACCATCCCAGGTAATTACGTTGGCTTGCCAAAGTTTCCAGCAATGGTTTGCGAGTTTATTTTTAGCTACGTGCTTCCCTTCGCTATTTTTTTTGTATCGGCTAAATTTTTCATTAAGCGGAATCAACTGGTTAGGATCATTTTCGTAATCATATACCTGCGCTGTTTTAAAACGTACTTCATCAACGCCAACCTCAGCACCAAGTTTTTTTATTTCTTCTACCTGGTGTTCATTCGGCCGCACTACCAGGAACTGGAAAAATACAAACGGGGTTTTACTGTTTAATTCTTTTTTCCATTTTACTATATTCTTTGCTCCTTGTATAACCTTATCAATGTTGCCACCTACGCGATATTGTTTGTATACTTCCTGCGTTGTTCCATCTATGGAAATAATAAGGCGATCTAATCCGCTCTCCACAGTTTTTCGTGCAACCTCATCCGTTAGGTAATGCGCATTAGTTGAAGTTGCTGTATACAAACCTTTGGAAGAAGCGTATTGCACCATTTCCAAAAAATTCTTATTCAGATAAGGCTCACCCTGGAAATAAAATATCAGGTATAATATGTCCTTATAAATATCGTCTATGGTTTGCCTGAAAAAGCTATTTTCCAACATTCCTGTTGGACGCGTAAAGGCACGGAGCCCACTTGGACATTCCGGGCACCGCAAATTGCAGGATGTTGTTGGCTCAAACGAAATAGACATGGGTAAACCCCATTGCACCGGCTTTCCTGAAATTCGGGTTACATAAAAACTGGTCAGAACTTTAGTTGCATTCCAAACCCTGCGAAATGTGAGTTTTCGCAAAAAGCCAATACTGTCATTATAATTTATCTTCGGCATGAGGCGCAAAGATAAAACAACTAAAACAACAAAGGCTTAAAGCGCCCTTACTGCAAAAGATCCTTTATCGTTGGTTGAATCTGACGACGCCAGTTGTATAAAAGGTGGTTCGGAAAAATTTAATTTATTGTCGATAAATTTATCGTAGTTGGCAGCAATTACGTTAAACGCAATAAAATCCATAACAAATTTTCTCGTTTCTGCAGGAAGATATTTTCTAATGGTCCAGAAATTTGCGTCAGCCTTACCACTTTTTTTAATGGATCTGCTTACTCTTCCGGGGCCGCAGTTATAAGCCGCCACAGATAATAAAAGATCGTCATCATAATATTTCAGTTGATCTCTAAAAAACATTGCCGCCGCGGTAGTTGATTTTTTGAAGTTTTTGCGCTCATCATTTTTGCCTCCTGTATGAAGGCCATAATCATTGGCTAATTCGTCCATAAATTGCCAATAGCCAACTGCGCCACATGGAGAAACCGCGTTTGCATTGAATTGAGATTCCAGCACAGGAATCATTTGCAATTCTAATGGAACATTATGCTTATCCAGAATATCTACTGCTTTTGGGAAAAAATTCTTGCCCTTTTTTAAAATATAGATGATGTAATCACGTTTCTTTTTAATAAAAGACTTTACATAATCTTTTGATTGAAGCCGATATTCCTTTAAACTTTCGGGGTATACTACTGAAAGCGGATTTACTTCAGCAGGAAGATATGCGGGAGTTTCAGAAGTGGGGGCAACTGGCGTCTCGATAACTGATTTTGCAGAAGTACTAATGCCAATTATAAAAAATATTATAATTAACGATAGTAAAATTTTTGATTGAACTGTTTTCATCACTAATAATTTAGTTTAAGTGTTTAAGATGCTACTTGATATTCGTAGGATCCTGTTGTCCGGGACAAACTAATTCCTTCAGAAATTTTCAAATTGTTTAGGGAATAATGAAAATCTCTAATTGGATTACTTTACCAGATTTTTCTGTATCTAATTATTATTTTACGCCAAAAAAAGCGCTTTTAAAAAGAAGGATAGTAAATTATATTATTTTTTAAAAAATATAATGATTACCTTTTTTCGCAGGTAAGTGCAAAAGTAATACCGAAATTTGTAAGATGCAAGCATTTGCGTTAATACCCGGTTAAATAATCTTTTATGAGGAGCTTTTTTTTGATGATAATCACCTTTATATCAACTGCTTATGCACAACTGCCTAAAGACGATCCTGATACGATAAATAATATTGCAAATATTGAAAGGAGAGCTTATACAAGAGCATTTACCTTACAAAAAGCCACTTCGGCTTCCGAAAACTTCGATGTGAAATACTATCGTTGCGAGTGGCAGGTGGACCCTACAGTTCGTTTTATTTCGGGAAAGGTTACATCATATTATAAAATTACTGCATCGGCGGACCATATTACCTTTGATTTAACGGATAGTCTCGAGGTCGATAGCGTCATCCGAAAAAATAGTCAGCTTTCATTTTCACACACAAATAATGCGCTTATCATAAATTTTGCGTCGACGATTATTTCCGGATCAATTGATTCAGCCAGTATTTATTACCACGGCATTCCGCCAAATTCAGGCTTTGGATCATTTGTAACTACCGTTCATGAGGGTGTACCGGTATTATGGACACTGAGTGAACCATATGGAAGCCGGGATTGGTGGCCCTGTAAAAACGGCCTTGATGACAAGACAGATTCAATTGATATAATTATTACGAGCCCTTCCGGTTATACCGCAGCTTCTAATGGATTAAGGCAAACTGAAGTAATTAACGGCCCAAATAAAATCACGCTTTGGAAGCATCGTTACCCTATTGCTACTTACCTGGTATGTATGGCAGTAACAAATTATTCAGAGTTCGATACAAGTGTGTTGATTGGAAATACCAACCTTCCAATGCAAACATTTTGCTATCCTGAAAGCCTTGATTTATTCAAGTTGAACACACCACTTGTTTTGAAAACCTTGCAATTCTATAGCGGCATATTTGGAAATTATCCGTTTATAAAAGAGAAATATGGGCATGTACAATTTGGATGGGGCGGTGGCCAGGAGCATCAAACGTCAACATTTATTGTAACACCAAACGAAAGCCTGATGTCGCACGAATTGGCGCATCAATGGTTCGGCGATAAAATTACCTGTGGCAGTTGGCAGGATATTTGGCTAAATGAAGGCTTTGCAACGCACCTTGCCAGCATGGATCTCGAAGCAAAATACCCACTAACTATTATACCTACCCGAAAAAAGGAAATAGCAAATATTACCTCTTTACCTGGTGGCTCGGTATGGGTTGACGATACTACTAATGCTAATAGAATATTTAATACCAGGTTATCTTATACCAAGGGTTCACACCTTTTATACATACTGAGGTGGAAGCTCGGCGACAGTGTTTTCTTTAAAGGGATACGCAGGTATTTCAATGACTCCGCTGTTGCGTTTGGCTTTGCCAGAACAAGTGATTTTAAGAGAGACATGGAAGCTGTAAGTGGCATTGATCTAAAAGAGTTTTTCGATGATTGGTTTTATGGCCAGGGTTATCCTTCCTACAATGTTCGGTGGACGCAGATTGGAAATAACTACGTAAAAATAAATTTGACGCAGACAACTTCAGACCCTTCTGTAAACTTTTTTCCATTGCCTGTTGCACTTCAATTTAAAAATGCCACGCAACAAAAAACAATTGTTGTTAATAATACTTTTAGTGGTGAAATATTTTTTAATGATATTGGCTTTATTGCCGACACAGTTATTGTTGACCCTGATTACTGGCTCATTACAAAAAATAACGTTTCGCAAAAAATAAACGACCAACAGACCGGCACTAATTCTGTTCAGTTATTTCCGGTTCCATTTAAAAACAATCTCAATATTTATCTCCAAAATTTCAATAGTACCTCTGCTCACATAAAAATTTACGACATGAAAGGCAGTTTAATCTTAAACGAAAGTTTAAACTTTATTGGTTCTTCATTTAATCCAGTAAACACGCAATCATTTCCAAAAGGAACCTACATTTTTAATCTGCAAACAGGCGACGGATTTAAGTTTGTAAAAAAGATTTTGAAACAGTAATTGCAGAAGGTTATTATTGCACAGAATTACTAATTAACCTGTGGCAAGAAAAAAGAAACGGAAGTCTTCAAGCTATTTATTAAAAATATTTCTTTGGCTTGGTCTAGCATTGATCGCCGTATACTATGTCGTTAATTTTTTTATTATTCCTGCGGATATTTTTTACCCGGGGTTTCAAATTGAAATACCACAAGGCTAT
>JBDTKB010000071.1:0-5437 GCA_039935555.1 Ginsengibacter sp.
ACGGCGTCAACTCTTATACCATCTATATGAAATTTATCGAACCAAAACCGTGCGCTACTAATCAGAAATGATCGCACCTCGGCTCTCTTGTAATTAAAAATATATGAGTTCCAGTCCGGGTGATAACCTTTCCGCATGTCAGCATATTCATAAGTGTGCGTGCCATCAAACATAAATAAACCAAAAGCATCATAAGGAAAGTGAGACGGAACCCAATCAAGGATTACGCCGATTTCTTCATGATGAAAAGCCTCGATCATTTCCATAAATTCTTCGGGTATGCCAAACCGTGAGGTTGGAGCAAAATAGCCAGTATCCTGGTAGCCCCAACTACCATCAAAAGGATATTCCATTACCGGCATAAGCTCCACATGAGTAAATCCCATTTTCTTTACATAGGGGACTAATAATTTAGTGGTCTCCTTGTAGGAATTCAATGCCGCTTCGCTGAAGGGATAAGGCCGCATCCAACTTGCTAGGTGAACTTCATAAACGCTCCAAGGCGCATTCAAATCATTCTTTTTAATTCTTTTTTGCATCCATTTATCATCAGTCCATTCGTGTTCAAGGCTAATTGTTTTTGATGCCGTGCCGGGACGAACTTCCCAATAATTTGCATAAGGGTCGCCCTTATATAGTATGGCACCTTCATATCCTTCGATATAATATTTATAACTGGCGTATTCAGTTATATCGGGAATAAAGCCTTCCCAAATTCCGGATTTTTCTAACCGAACAAAAAGTGGATGTGACGTGTTATCCCATTGATTGAAGTCTCCTATAACACTTACCATCGTTGCATTTGGCGCCCACACCGAAAAGTAATATCCTCTTTTATTTAGTACAGTAAGTTCGTGCGAACCAAATTTTTTGTAAAGGCTGTAATGAGTACCATTCCTAAAATTTTCCAGGTCTTCATCAGTAAATAAAGAATAATTCCAAACAGGCTTGGTGCTGTCAACAAAATTTTCTTCTTCGTATTTTTTTATATTTTTTTTTTCTGTCATCTTATTAATCTTTTCCGCTTATGATTTCATAATTCCATTTATACATTTCTTCGCAACGTTCAACACGTCTATGTCTAAATTTGGTTTAACGTAAATTTAAGAATACTGTTGAAGTAATTCTTTATAATTTAAGCACTTTTGAAATATAATTCGGCCTCCAAACTAAAACTGTAATTGTTTATGAAAAAACTAAGCACTATTTTCATTGCTATTTTTTTATTCAGTTCCTGCTTTGCACAATTTTCAAAAGTTAGTGGCTCTGTTAATGATCCCAATGAAAATAAGCCGGTACAAAATGCGGTTATATCATTACTTACCCCTAAGGATTCAATTCTGTACAAATTTACGCGTACTAACGCCGCTGGTAAATTTACTTTAAATAATGTGCTGCCTGGTAAGTATATTTTAATGACCACACATCCATATTTTGCAGATCTTCTTGATAACATTGAAGTGAAAAATACCCTCGAATTGCCGCAATTGAGTCTCATTTCCAAGACCAAATTGCTCCAGGAAGTAATTGTAAAATCCGGGGAAGGATTTCGCATAAAGGGTGATACAACAATTTATACGGCCGATAGTTTTAAAGTAAGCGCCAATGCCAACGTAGGAGAATTGCTTAAAAAATTGCCGGGCATACAGGTAGATAAAAATGGCAAGATAACGGCGATGGGCGAAACAGTGCAAAAAGTATTAGTGGACGGCGAAGAATTTTTTGGAGATGATCCGGGCATGGCCGTTAAAAACTTAAGAGCAGACGCAGTAAAAGAAGTGCAGGTGTTTGATAAAAAAAGTGACCAATCAGAATTTACGGGCATTGACGATGGCAAAACACAGAAGACGATTAATCTTAAATTAAAAGATAATAGTAAACATGGTTACTTCGGCAAGGCGGATCTTTCTGGCGGCACGGTTCAAAATAAAGAAAACCGTTACAATGAAAATCTATTGTTTAGCTCCTTTAAGGGTAAAAGAAAACTTTCTGCGTTTCTGCTTGGTGGCAATACCGGGCAAGATGGTTTAAGCTGGCAGGATGAACAAAAGTATGGTGGCGGAAACGATAATATAAGTGTAAACCTGGATGATGATGGTAGTGTAAATTTTCAATGGACGGGAAATACTTCCGATGATGAGCCATCTGTTGATCCCCAAAATGGCTTCATGACCAATGTTAACGCTGGTCTTCAATATAGCAATAAATGGAATGATAAATATAATTTCAACCTGTCTCCAAAATATAACAGCCAGCAATATATTAATCACAAACAAACCTTCACGCAGACCCAGGTTGGCGATTCGGTCATCAATACAAATTCTACAGAAAAGGAAGATGTGAACCGGCACAATTTTAAAATACGCGGTATCCTGGATATGAAGCTTGACTCAATGAATTCTTTAAAAATTACCGCCAATACAAATTTCTACCATACGGAGAGCGGAAGCATTTTAAACGCTGTAAGCACCGGAAACACCGGCACCTTGAAAAATACAAGCGATAGAAACCTTGGTACAAATAATGACAAAAACGCTATCTCGGGCAATGTGCTATTCAGGCATAAATTTCACAAAAGCCGCAGGACACTAACGTTTACAGGAAACTGGGATTTTTTAGATAACCAGGGAAAGAATTATTTAAAATCTCTGAACCAGGCATATTTTGATGGCTATCCTGCAAGCAGCCAGGATCTTGATCAAATGAAAGATTACAATACTTCAACGACAGGTTTATCTTCAAAAATCGTTTACACTGAACCGTTAGCAAAAGAATATTCACTCGAATTGGCCTACCAGCTTGCTTACAACTACGGCACAAATAACCAGCAAACTTATAGCTACACTCCTTTTTCCAGCAAATACGATGTGCTCGTCGATTCTTTATCAAACCAGTTTAAGCAAAACATTGTTCAGAACATTCCTTCAGCGCGAATAAATTTTGCTAATAAAAAACTTAAGGTGAATGTGGGTTCCGGTTTTGGATTTACCAATTTCGATTTGATGGACCAAACATTTAATAAAGATTATAAAAGAAGTTATGTAAATTTTTATCCGTCGGCCAATTTAACTTACACGTATAAGCCCAACCACGGTTTGAGAATAAATTATACCGGAAACACAACACAGCCTACTATTAACCAATTACAGCCGTTAAGGAACAACAACGATTATTTTAACCAGTATATAGGTAATCCCGATTTAAAACCTTCGTTCACTAATTCATTTAATGTTTCGCATAACAGTTATAATTTTTTGAAAGACATCTGGATGTATCAATCCTTTAACGTGAGGGTAACAAACAATTCAATAACTAACAACCGAATTATTAATGTTGATTCCGGTAAAACAATTACCCAGCCGATAAATACAAACGGCAATATTTCTTTAAATTTTTATGGAGGCTTTGGTTTTAAAATTAAAAAAATTGATACTAGATTTAACTTCAATCCTCACGTGAATTATAATAAATATGCCGACATTATTAACAACGTAAAAAGTTATTCAAAAACGTTTGGCCCCGGAATGTCCATGTGGATATCTAAACAAAAAGATAAAAAGTATGATTTTTCTATTGGGGAAGATTTCAATTATAACTCAAATACAACTTCTCAAAACGATACCAAAATACATTACAATACAAACACACTTTCTCTAAACGCAACGGTGTATTATAAAAAGGTGTGGTCAATAATTACTGACGTGCAAATGTATACACGTCAGAAAACTTTACAGTTCAACAACAACCTGAACTCCAATTTATGGAACGCACGCCTGCAAAGAACTTTCAAGGACAATGAATTCACGGCCTACATTGGCATACATGATATTTTAAATGATAACATTGGTGTGGACAGAAGCTTTTATAGTAACACTTATACGCAGGTAACCAATGACCGGTTGAAGAGATATTTTATGATTGGGTTTGAATGGGATTTCAAAAACAAAAGTGCTAAAACAAAATAGATCTAAAAGAATAATTATGAAAATAAAAACATTTTTATTACTAATTCTTATACCAGCTTATTCCTGCGTAACCGCTCAGCAGTTTATCAGCAAAGCTAAAATTGAATATGAAGTGAAATCCAATATTCAGAAGACAATGGGAAATGGAACGTTTGAAGATATGCTAAAAGATAAGTTACCTGAATTTAAAGTGGGCTACTTCAGTTTTACTTTCGCTAATAATAAAAGCGTATACAAATTTGATCATTGGGGAAATGCAAAAGTTCCCAATTTTATAAAAGGAGGTGACGAAGAAAATGTTTGGTATTATGATTACAATACTGATAAATACAATAATCAAAAAAGCATATTTGGCACCAACATAAACCTGGAGGATTCTATTCCGAAACTTAAGTGGAGAATTACAAATGATAACAGGGTTATTGCAGGTTTCAATTGCAGAAAAGCAGTGGCAGTAATATTTGACAGCGTTTATGTATTTGCTTTTTATACTGATGAGATTATGATTTCCGGCGGCCCTTGTTCTATAAATGGTCTGCCGGGAATGATATTGGGCGTTACCATTCCAAGATTATATACCTCGTGGATTGCAACAAAAGTAATGGTGAACGACGTAGACGAAAATATAATTAAACCTGTCGCTTCCAAGAAATATTATGACATGAAATTTCTTAAAAAAACAATTAACGATCGCCTCAACGACTGGACACCGGACAACGATGACGAACGGCAACAAAAGGCAAGATATCTTTGGGGATTTTTGTTGTAGATAAGTGCAGTTTTCCACGATCAACGTGTACAAGTACCTATTTTTTTAATTCAAGAATTACACTTCCTTTCGATTCTATTTTAAAATTTTTTAAGTTTGATGTAGCCCCTGTAATTACATTTTTCATTTTGCTAAATCCATTTGTTAGTTCAGGAAATTTTTCAGGGAAAATATTTTTTTCTTCTTTTGAAGTATTCATGACTACCATAATAGTTTGTTCCTTATCATACCTGAAATAAACATATACTCCTTCAACCGGAACATATTGCATCATTTTACCGGTAGTGATGGCTGAAGAACTTTTTCTAAAATTGGCGAGAATTGCAATGTAATTCCAAATACTTTCCTCAAGTCTATTTCGCCCCGCAGCGGTAAATTTATTTAATGAATCTGAAGGCCATCCGCCGGGAAAATCTTGCCGCACATGGCCGTCGTTAGGGCTTGTTATTCCAGTGAGTGCTAATTCATCACCATAGTATATTTCCGGGATACCCCTGCACGTTAGCAACCATGCAAGGGCCGATTTGTATTTCATGGTGTCTTCCCCAATTACAGAAAAGAAACGGGACAAATCGTGGTTATCAAGGAAGATCACTTCCCGCAAAGGATCTTTATAAACAAAATCCTGGGCAAGCGTTGTATATAAATTATTAACTCCGTCTGTCCAGCCAAAATCCTTTGTCATTGCATCTGTAATTCCCCA
>JBDTKB010000072.1:0-7712 GCA_039935555.1 Ginsengibacter sp.
GGTACACATGCGTTAATTGAAGATGCCGTTATTTTTAAAAATCTGGGCCTGGCAATTGTGGATGAACAACACAAATTTGGGGTGGCGCAAAGAGCAAAACTTTGGAATAAAAATGAAATAAATCCGCATATTTTGGTAATGACTGCCACTCCAATTCCAAGAACGCTGGCGCTGACTGCTTATGGAGACCTTGATTACAGTGTTATGGACGAACTGCCGCCCGGTCGTACACCCATAAATACAGTTCATAGAATGGAATATGCGCGGCCGCAAGTGATGGATTTTATAAAAACTGAAATAAAGAAAGGGCGCCAGGCTTATATTATTTATCCATTGATTGAAGAATCTGCAAAGCTCGATTTTGAAAATTTAATGAAAGGATAAGAAGAAGTGAAAGCTTTTTTCCCCGGCCCGGATATTTTTATAAGCATGGTTCATGGCCGCCAAAAGTCTGCACAGAAACAGGAAAACATGCAGCGGTTTATAAAAGGAGACACACAGATCATGGTGTCAACTACAGTGATTGAGGTAGGTGTGAATGTGCCCAATGCAAGTGTAATGGTTATTGAAAGCGCGGAAAAGTTCGGGCTTCCGCAACTGCATCAATTGCGGGGAAGGGTGGGGCGCGGCAGCGAAAAAAGTTATTGCGTGTTACTTACAAAAGTAAAATTATCGGCAGATGCAAAACAACGCCTGAAAATAATGTGCGCCACAAATGATGGCTTCAGGATTGCCGAAAAAGATCTCGAAATTCGTGGCCCGGGCGATATAGAAGGTACCCGGCAGAGTGGAATATTAAATTTTAAACTTGCCAATATAATTGAAGACAAAAAAATGCTCGAAAAAACCAGGTTAGAGGCTGAAAAAATAATCGATACGGACCCAAAACTTTTGTCTGATGAGAACCAACCATTGAAGGCTTATTTGTCTCTTTTAAAAGGAAAAACCGCATGGAGCAAGATTTCCTGAACAACCAAAAAACCGTACATTGTTAATTGGATATTAAATATAAAATGAAAGTTAAATTTTGAATCTTTGGATGTAATAGTTTCGTAAATTTAATCCCTGATCCTTTTTAAGTGATTTGATTTTTCCTGTTATAATTTTTTGCTTTTTTTAAGTCATTAAACACAAATTAGCCTTGAGAATTTCCAAGCTTGCCCGATACTCGCTTTTAACGTTTATTACAACATTTCTTGTTGCTCAAAGTGTTTTTTCCCAAATTGAATTTATTGAAAACAAAGGCCAGTGGAACAGTGAAGTTAAATTTATGAGTGAAGCTGGAAGCGGCGCATTTTATCTGCAAAAAAATGGCTTTACCATTGCCCAAAATAATCCCGCTGATCTTGAAAATATAAAAGAATTGCGCCACAGAGAAGTTGCCGGTGCTGATTTAAAAAGATCTGTTGTAACAGTGATTCATTCGCATGCTTACAATGTAAAATTCCTTAACTCACAAGATCCGCAGATACTTCCAGACAAACCTGTTCCCTCGGTTAATAATTACTTTATTGGAAACGATCCAAATAAATGGGCATCGAATTGCAGGATCTTTAAGGGAATAACTTATAAAGATGTATATCCGGGAATTGATGTGCGCTACTACTCCGATGCAGGCAGTAATTTAAAATACGATTTTATTATTCACCCGGGAGCGGATGTGAATAATATCGCCATGAAATATACCGGGGCAGATAAATTAAGTATAAAAGATAAACAGCTGGTGGTTTCAACTTCACTTGGCGATAATAAAGAGCTTTCGCCATACACGTTCCAGGTTACAGATAATAAAAGGCAGGAATTGGATTGCAAGTATGTTGTGAACGGGGATATAGTGAAGTTCAAAGTAAAAAATTATGATCCGGAAAAAACACTGATAATTGATCCTACAGAGATATTTTTCAGCTACTCCGGAAGTACGGCTGATAATTGGGGATTTACGGCAACTTATGGTCCCGATGGTAGTTTTTACGGCGGAGGAATTGTATTTAACTCCGGTTTTCCCGTAACTCCAGGTGCTTATAATAATAATTTTAATGGTGATTTTGACATCGGCATTATTAAGCTTTCACCCGATGGCAAAAACAATATTTATTCTACATACATAGGCGGTAATAATGCCGAGCAGCCGCATAGTTTAATTGTTGATCCGCAAGGTAATCTTGTGATTGCAGGCAGATCGAAGTCATCTGATTATCCAACCTATCCGGCATCGGTTCCAAAAGTGATAGGGCGGGGTGGCGGCTGGGATATTGTAGTAACAAAATTAAATGCAACTGGCAGTGCGCTTATAGGATCGATGAGAATAGGTGGGTCTTCTGACGATGGAGTAAATATTAAAGATGAGTCGGGCGCTCCCGGAGGAGGCTCTCTAAAAAGAAATTATGGCGATGATGCACGAAGCGAAGTGTTGCTTGACGGTGCCAATAATATCTACCTGGCGTCTTGCACCCAATCTCCGGATTATAGCGAAACAATAACTCCCGGAGCGTTTCAAACAAAGATTGGAGGCCAGCAGGACGGCGTTGTTCTTAAAATTAATCCTAATTGCAATTCAATAATTTTCAACACTTTTCTTGGAGGAAGTCAAAATGATGCAGCATATGTATTAGTCCTCGGAACAAACGATAACATTTACGTTGCCGGCGGCACTGCAAGTCCTGACATGCCGGGTATTTCAAAGTCCGGCGTAATTGCATCAACGTATGCCGGCGGCATTTGCGATGGATTTATTGTGGAGCTAAATAATTCAGGCTCTGCGGCAATACAGGGCACCTATTTAGGCACAGCCGGGGCAGACCAAATTTATGGAATAGAAACTGATAAAACGGGCGCAATATATGTAACCGGAACAACAGACGGGACCTGGCCTGTAATTAATGCCGCTTGGTCCTATGCAAATTCAAAACAATTTATTTCCAAGCTAAAGCCTGATTTAAGCAATTATCAGTATTCAACAGTGTTTGGTAATGGTTCTGCTTTGCCCAATATATCGCCTACAGCTTTCCTCGTTGATCGATGTGAAAATGTTTATGTGGCAGGCTGGGGTGGTAAATCTAATACGGGTTTTGGAGAAGGAAATACCCGTGGAATGCCAACGACGCCTGATGCAATAAAGCCCGTCTCGGATGTATCGGGAAGTGATTTTTACTTTTTTGTATTGAAGAAAGATGCAGTCTCTCAATTGTATGGCTCATTTTTCGGGCAGGAAGATCCGCCTGAAGGCGTAGCCAATCCACTTACTTTTGGAGATCATGTAGATGGTGGTACCAGCCGTTTTGATAAGAACGGTGTTATTTATGAAGCGATGTGCGCTAATTGTTTCCGTACGGTAAACTTTCCTGGTACTCCCGGAGCATGGGCCCAAAGTGACAGGGCGAATGCGGGCGGCCAATGTAACCTTGGCATGCTAAAAATTGAAATGAATTTTTCCGGTGTGAGGGCTGCAGTCAGGGCTTCAATTGATGGTGTGCCTTACGATACTATCGGCTGCGTTCCCTTAAAGGTGGATTTTACGGATACGCTAAATAAAGGAAAAAGCTATTATTGGGATTTTGGGGACGGTTCTGGTGATACTACCACTAGCCCTTCAAACTCTCATACTTATCTTTCCACCGGCAGATTCCTGGTGCGCCTCATAGCTGTTGACAGCACTACCTGCAACGTTTTTGATACTGCCTACACACATATAACAGTGGGGGATAATAAGGCGCTTTTGGATTTTGTTGCTAATAAGTTGCAGCCATGTACCAATCTCTCATATAGTTTTACAAATACTTCTGTGCCAACGCGCGGAAATTTTAACGCTAATAGTTTTACATGGGATTTTGGTGATAATAGCGCCCCTGTTACCCAAGGACAAACGCCACCTATTGTTCATACCTATGCAGGTGCCGGAACTTACCTGGTAAAATTATCGCTAAACGATTCTAC
Organism: Ginsengibacter sp.; assembly: GCA_039935555.1. Taxonomy (GTDB): domain Bacteria; phylum Bacteroidota; class Bacteroidia; order Chitinophagales; family Chitinophagaceae; genus Ginsengibacter. Next base: position 3,934 of record JBDTKB010000072.1, read on the forward strand.
TTTTTGTAATTCTCCTGCAGACACCGTTAAAACTATACGGCTGTCTCCCGAGGTGACTGCAAAATTTGAAACTCCCGCCAGGGCCTGCGTTCCATACAATGCCGTCTTTACTAATACTTCGCAAGGTGGGCTTAATTTTATTTGGGATTTTGGAGATGGCGCTCCCACATCAACAGAGGAAAATCCTTCCCATCTTTATAATAACGTGGGTGTATATAAGGTGAAATTAATCGCACTTGATTCGTCGTCTTGCAATAAAATCGATTCAATGGTTTTTACAATAACTGTAAGCGCGATTCCAGTTGCTTCTTTCACTTATGATCCTAACCCTCCGCAGGAAAATGTTGAAACAAACTTTACCAACCAATCAATTGGTGCTACAAGTTATGTGTGGAATTTTAGTGATGGAGATACGTCAATTGCTGTAAACCCCAGTCACATTTTTCCAGCAACTGCAACATATAATGTTTGCCTGAGAGCAACGAATGATGCAGGTTGTTCTGACGATACTTGTGTGAGTATTCGGGCACTCATTAAACCGTTAGTGGATGTTCCCAAAGCTTTTACTCCCGGCCGTTTTGGAGTTAATGGGCGGATAAAAGTTGAAGGATTTGGCATATCAAAAATGCAATGGAGAATCTACAACAGGTATGGACAAAAAGTATACGAAGCAAATAGTACGAAGAGTGCGTGGGATGGAACTTTTAATGGTAAAATCCAGCCATTAGACGTCTACTCATATACGTTAGATGTGACTTTTTCTGACGGAACAAAGTATAGAAAAACAGGTGATATCACCTTATTAAGATAAATTATTTTGGTAAAATGAAGCCTCTAAAAATATTTTATTTACTCATAATTGCCAGCTTTGTTTTACAAGATGCTGATGCCCAGGATCTGCATTTTTCCCAGTTCTTCAATAATCCGCTATTGACCAATCCGGCTAATACCGGCTTTATTCCTGATGCTGATTATCGGCTTGGCGCTTCGTACAGAAATCAATATTCTAACATCATGGCCGTTCCTTATAAAACGATGAGCATTTTTGGCGATGCACAAGTTTTTAGAAATAAACTTGAAACTGGCTGGCTGGGCCTCGGCGGAGTTATTTTACATGATGTTGCTGGGAGCGGCAGTTTAACTTCCACAAAAGCTTATGCATCCATAGCATATCACCAGGAGCTGGGATTGAGCAGCCTTCTTACCGCAGGGTTTAATGTAGGTTGGGCCAACAAAAGAATTGATCAAAGCAAACTTACTTTTCCTGACCAGTTTGATGGAAAGTTTTTTGACGCAACTCTGCCAACTTCTGTAACGCTGATAAACAATAATATTAGTTATTTTGATTTACAGGTCGGAATGAATTATGCTTACTTTCCAACACAAGATGTTTACATAAATGCAGGTTATTCGATTCATCATGTAAACCGGCCAAAGGAAACTTTTTTTGAAGATATAGCGGATGATCAAATTTCAATTCGCCAAATAGCATTCTTGAATGGAATTTTCAAAGTAAGTGACAACGTTATTATCAATCCAAATATTTATTATACCACGCAGGCAACAGCGAGGGAGTTAGTGCTCGGCCTTAATGCTTCTTATAACCTGTCAGAGCATGGTGAAAAACAAATAATCGCTGGTTTGTATTATCGTTACCAGGACGCTGTAATTCCAATGATTGGTTTGGAAGTAAATAATATCCGCTTCACTTTTAGTTATGATGTTACTACCTCTTCATTAAATAATTTTAATCACGGCTTTGGAGCCGATGAATTCAACTTGCTTAAGAAGGGCTTTTATAATGAATACAACGGCAACAGGACTCAATCGTTGTGCCCTACTTTCTAAAGCAATTATTTCTTTAATAATTTATTTCCACCTGCTATTTATTAAATCATCACGGCTTACGCTAAATCAAAAAAAGAGGATAAAGATCTGCATGTAATAAAATAAAATGTTTCTTTGTGCTGCGAAAATTTTTATTTGAAACACAATTTTAATTAAAAAAAGATTTTCGGATTGGCCGTTTCTTAATTTAAAATTTTTGCATTCGCTTAGAATAAAATACTAATTATTATGTCTAAAAAAATTGCTATCATCGGAGGCGGTAACCTGGGAACTGCAATAGCTGAAGGCTTATTAAAAAGCAAATTTTGCAAGCCGGCAGATATTACTATTACCAAAAGAAAAATTGTCACGCTCGAAAAATTAAAGGAAATAGGCGTACATGTCACATCCGAAAATGCAGAGGCAGTTTCTAATAGCGAGCTGGTTATTCTTGCCGTAAAACCTTACCAGGTGGCTGATGTACTTACTAGTTTTAAAAATGTGTTAACAACTAAACACATTTTAGTTTCTGTTGTTACGGGTGTGCTCATTACCGAAATTGAAGAGATCATAAAAATTAAAATTCCTGTTTTTCGCGCAATGCCTAACACAGCAATTGCGATACAAGAAAGCATTACGTGCCTGAGTTTTTCAAATGCGACGGCTGCGCAGATCAACTTTGCGAAAAACATTTTTTCAACACTAGGTAAGGTTGTTATGATTGATGAAAAATTGATGGAGGCAGCAACAGTACTTGGCGCTTGCGGTACCGCCTACGCAATGCGATACATTCGGGCAAATATTCAGGGTGGTATTGAAATCGGTTTCGACGCAGCAACTGCAAGCCTCATTGCAGCACAAACGGTAAAAGGTGCGGCGGAATTGTTATTACAAAAAGGTACGCATCCAGAGCAGGAGATAGATAAAGTAACTACTCCTAAAGGCTGCACCATTGCGGGTCTTAACGAAATGGAACACCAGGGCTTCAGTTCATCATTAATAAAAGGAATTGCAGTAAGCTATAATAAGATTGCTAAAAGCTGATGGTGCTCCCGAATATTTTTTCGCTTTTTAAATCCATCTAAAACCGGATCTTTCAAATCCGTAATCAAAATCGTTCATCGTAGCACTATTTAACAGGTTATCTCTTTTTATTTTTTCCATTTGTCTCTTTAGTTCTTCACTGCATTTTTCTGTTTGAATTTGCGCTTTTTTAATTTCCTCATTTATCTTGTTCATATCAACGGATTTCATTTTTTCTATCGACTGACGGAACTCTTTGCTATTTAATTGTTTCTTCAACTGTTCCATATTTTTTTCTGTTTCAATCTTTAACTTTTTATAATCTATCTTTTTCATGGAGCTATCAACGCTTTTGTTCACTTTATCCCAATCAATTTTTTTTAGCGATTCATCTATATCTTTTTGCATTTTAGCAAAATCAATTTCCTCAAGTGACTGCTGAACCTGGAGTTGTATTTTGTCAAAGTTTACCTGCTTTAAAGATTGCTGTACATCTGCCATGATTTTTTGCATATCAATTGAGGCAATCGCTTTATTTGCCTCGGCAAGAATTTTATCTATGTCTATATTTATGTTTAGTTGTGTATCCGGAACTGTATCTTTTAGCTGAACCACCTGCGCCCTTGTTTCCACAATAAATGGATTACGGAATGCCATACAGCTGATTATTAACGATGCTATTAATAGCAAGCCGGAGTAACAAAAAGTTGATCTAATAACTGGTTTCATAATTATATTTTTTTATTACGAACAATCTCGTACTCAAATATACGATTCAATTCGTATTAAGTTACATTTTCTGAATATTTTCTTTAAAGTTTTTATAAAAATTGTTTGTGCAACTTATACATGAAGTTTTATGGCGACTTTTATATAAAGTAATTATCAATGGTTTTCGATTGAAATTGACACACTTGAAACCTATTTTT
>JBDTKB010000073.1:0-7998 GCA_039935555.1 Ginsengibacter sp.
GCCATTATTTTACCCGCATAAATTTTACAAATATGACAACCTTAATGATAGCAGTGGCCTTAATAGCCGCTGTTGCGGGCATTTGCCTGCTTCTTATTTCAATTACTAACAAACAAAAACGTAATCATATGAATCTCTTTTTGAATCGCCTTAGCCAGGCAGGATCATCCAATAATTTAAGTTTCTCCAGCCAGGAGTTATTGAGTAACATGGCGCTGGGTTTAGATGGCCTGCGCCGCGAGTTGCTCGTTCTTACACGCTTTAAAAACGGCGACTATTTCGATTTTATGATACACCTTAATGATGTGCAAAGCTGTTCGGTAAAAAAGGTGTACGATTATATTAATGCAGGTGACTTAAAAAGCGGTAAACCGGAAAAGCATCTTGAGGAAATTGTGCTGCATATAGAATTATACAGCCAGGGGCATGCAGATATTCCCTTTTACAACCACATTGATAACCGGGTAGACGAAGTAGCTGACATGGAGCATAAAGCCAAACAGTGGGAGACGATGCTTAGCAAATTGCTGACCGAACGTTTCAACAAAAATAAAACGACAGCGCCTACCCTATACAATCCATCTCACCATTTAAAATTTAAAAGAAATGAAAAAGAAAAAACAACAACTGCTGATAGAAAGGGATGATTATGAAATGATCAGAGCATACCTGCGGAAAAGTCTTTTGGCTGAGAATATGTTCAGCAAGCGGGATGCCGAATACCTGAAAGCAGAAATATTAAACGCAAAAATTGTAAGCAAAAACGAGCTGCCACCTGATGTAGTGCGGCTAAACTCCACCGTTACCATAGAAGATGAAAAAGAAAAAAAACAAATGCAACTAAAAGTGGTAACGCCGGATAAAGCAGATATTAAGCGAAAGATGATCTCAATTTTGGCACCAATAGGAACTGCATTAATTGGCTTTAGAAAAGGGCAAAGGATAAGCTGGATGGTACCTGCAGGTAAAAAGGTTTTTACAATTCTTGACGTCGTAAATTAATAAGCGTCTCCTTAAAAACCAGTCTTCGTTTAATACGAGGGCTGGTTTTAATATTTTCGGATAATTCTTGATTCCGATTAGTATATAATTAGTGAATCAAGTTATTAAGATATTTACAGGGATATATACTCTATAAAATGAAACAATTCTAATTCATGAAAAAAAGAAAAGATCCGGTTGTCCGGATCTTAATTGATTTAATAGATTAAAGCTACCTGGTTATAATTTTGATATTACCGCATCTTCTGCTATACCGGAATTATTGATATTAAACACTGTTGTTTTGAGGCTTTTTTGTGATGTTATTTCAACGTGTGCTGTAAAACCCGGAGTATTTATTTCATTCTTATCCGTATTCAGTTTGATGGTCTTCGAAAGGTCTATGCCTCTCACAATTTCAAAATACAAAATATGGTAATTCATATCTTTAATTGTAATAGAATACTCACCTTCTTCGCTATTATTCAGGTCAATCTGAATAGTAGGAAGGTTGTTGATTGCTCCGATAAACTTTACTTCTACGGGGTCATCATTTTTAGTGCCGGCAAAAGTAACATTCTTAAACCCCAATGTACAAAGAGCAAATAGCCCCAATGTAATCATGCTTACTTTATTGATTGTTTGTTTCATCTTATTCTGTTTTAATTTGTACGATTAATATTTCTTCTCAAATCAAACAATCGGGCGCAAAGTTATACCCTTAAAAATCGGGATTCAACCTAAATATGGTCTGCTTTTACTACGGCAAGAGTGTTAAAAAAAACTAAAACTCCACGACGGTAAAGGATTTGCTGAATTAATGGGGTTGATGTCCAAAGGGATAAATTGGCACGCTGCTGTGCGCTAAATATTAAGATACTGACCTCTGTTTGTACCAGTAGCGAAATATGAGAGAGCCCCAAGATTGGCTATACAGCAGTGCAATTGATTGTTATACCAATGGCAAAGGTTTATTGGATTTAGTAAGAATTGATTGAAGCAGCTACAGAGTACACAGAGTAGAGATCTTTTATTGGCAGACATAAGCCAGCATAGAAACTTTTTAGTAACGAACTGGCACAGGTCAGGAGACCTGCGCCAGAGTGCAACAATTAGATGTTAGACAATTATTTTTCTCGTAAAGTTTGATGAAGAAAAACTTGCGGAATTTGAAAAGGATAATGGTGTTACTGAATACGGCACCTTGAACCGCCCTGGCGCAGGTCTCCTGACCTGTGCCGTTTCGTTACTCTGCTACCGCTATTTTTTTAAACTCGCAATTTTTCTATCTTAGAACAAGCCAATTAAAAAGCGTCAATAATATGAGCACTAAATATAAATTCGATGATATGCAAGGCATTTACTTTATTACTTCAACCGTTGTTGATTGGGTGGACGCATTTACAAGGAATATTTATAGAGATATTCTATTGGATAGTTTTAGATTTTGCCAGGAAAAACAAGGATTGCAAATACATGCATGGGTTTTAATGCCTAACCATTTTCACATGATTTGTTCTTTTATTAATAATCACAATCCCGGGATGGTAATCAAAAATATTAAAAGCTTTACAGCAATGAAACTGATCGATGCCATCATTAACAATCCGCAGGAAAGCAGGAAAAACTGGATGCTTGATATATTTGAAAAGAATGGATTACTGAATAAAAGTAATTACCGGTTTCAATTTTGGGAACACGAAAATCATCCGATCTTATTGGACACTGAAATTAAGTTTCGTCAGCGTTTTACTTATTTACACGAAAATCCTGTGAGAGCAGGATTTGTGAGAGAGCCCCAAGATTGGCTGTACAGCAGTGCAATTGATTGTTATACTAATGGCAAAGGTTTATTGGATTTAGTAAGAAATGATTGAAGAAGCTACAGAGTGCACAGAGTAGAGATTTTTTATTGGCAGACATAAGCCAGCATAGAAACTTTTAGTAACGAACTGGCACAGGTCAAGAGACCTGCGCCAGGGTGCAACAATTATATGTTAGACAATTATTTTTCTCGTAAAGTTTGATGAAGAAAAACTCGCGGAATTTGAAAAGGATAAAGATGTTACTGAATACGGCAGCTTGAATTCAGTTTAACGATATTACCCCGCTACCGTTAGTTTGCGTAATTCACATAACTACTTTGCTGTCTTCCGGGATAACTGCGATTTCAGAATGCTGTATAATGAAGCCAGGATAAAAACAATTCCCAATACAGTAACGATTGAAGACCCGGCAGGGAAATCGTAATGAAATGAAAAATTCAATCCAAAAAAACTTGCCAATAAACTAATGATAAATGCAATTATTATTACGGTGACCTTGTTTTTCGATATGAGTATTGCAGATACTGCAGGAATAATAAGAAAAGAAAAAACAGGTATTACCCCGTTTATTTTTACTGCAAAAACAATTGCTAAACCTATTGAAATATAAAATAGAAAATTCCAGATGTTGAAGATACCTATTAAATGATTTTCACCGTTTTCAAACGATTCGGTTAATGCAGAAAACTTACGAAAGAAAACCAAATGCATGAATGCAAGAGCGCCGAATACAATACCCATCGTGGTTATCTGTGCCCAGCTTACCGATAAAATATTTCCAAACAATACTTCCTGTATATCAGAATCGCCGTGAGGTGTTTTTGAAATAAGCAGTACTGTAAGTGCAGAAGTAAATGCATACAATATGCCAATGATTGCTTCCTGCTTGAGCCGCTTATCTTTTATATTAATGAAGGACATGAGCAGGGCGCCAACCAATGTAAAAACAAGCGGTATAGAAGTGAGGCCGGTACCAATGAAAGCAGCAAAAGCAACACCCATCGATGATATCTGGCCGAGTGCCAGGTCAACAAATACAATTCCCCTGCCTACTACATGCACACCAAGATATGATAATAATACTCCTGTAATTGCGGCTGCAGCAAAAGCCTGCACCATAAACGGCAGTTGAAACATATCAAACATCGTGTGTATAGTTTAAGTTATAAATTTCTATTTAAGCGCAGCGGTTAACTGTGCTATATCATAATCAAATAAATCAAAATAATTTTTTATCGATGGAAATGCCCCGGTAGAAGTAGCCAGGGTTAATACTTTAACTCCTGTTTGCTTTGCCACAACATCCGCTGATGAAGTTGTAAAATAAGGCGATGACATAATTACTTTTATATTGTTGGCTTTTACTTCGCCAATTACTTTTACCAATTGAGATGGTGTTGGCGGAATACCCGGCTTGGGCTCCATAAAATCTACAATTTTTAATCCGAAGCGGGTTTCAAAATACACCCACTCATTATGATAGGCAATTACCTTCGATCCTCTGAAAGGCGCCATTTCAGCCTGCCATTGCCTCATCTTTATATCTATATTATTAAAGAATGCCTTGAGGTTATTTTCATAAAACGATTTATTGGACGGATCAATTCTTTCTAACCCGTTGGCAATATTTCTTGCTATTACTTTCCCATTTAAAGGATCGAGCCAGTAATGCGGATTGCCATAAATATGAATATCACCCTCACCCCTATTCGCAGATGTAGGAACCTGTAACAAACCTATGCCTATAGAAGCATCTACATATCCTTCTGATCCTTTTTGAATTTTTGAATTTCTGGAACTTGCCAACAACTGCGGAGACCATCCGGTTTCCAGGTCGAGCCCTACCGTTACAAACATATCTGCATTGCTTAGATTAATTATATAACTGGGTTTGGGATCTACAAAGTGAGGATTCTGGTATCCGGTTGCTATTGAATTGACCGAAACTTTATCGCCGCCGATTAATTCAGTAATGCTTCTGAGGTCCGTTGTGGTAGTTACTACTTTAATTGTTTTTGCATTCGCAAATGCGAAAGTATATAGCAGCAGGAAAATACATATGGCTGATCTTTTTTTCATCATGTTATTTTTATCAATACAATAATTTATTATTCTCAATACTGGTGTGCACCATGCGCGCCTATTATAAATATCCATCGTAACCATGCCTGGTAAAATCTTTTGTCAATAGTATCATCGGTCGTTTTTGCTTCCAGTTCTATTTTAGAAAACTCGGTAGCATCCCATCCGGCTGTTAACGAATATGCCTGTTCCTTTACAGACTTGTTATATGGTTTTTGTCCATAATCATAGCGCCCTGTAAGAAACACCGTCTTTGCAACCTGGTATTCCAGGAATGAATATAATCCAAACGAATTAATTGCATTGCCGGGCATATCATGATTATTAGTATAATAAAACTCACTCTGCCAAGTAATAGAATGATAAGTATTCAATTGAACCGGCTTCCATTTGTAAGTTAAATCACCCGCAGCAATATTGGTAGTACGTGAAGAATCATTGGGGCCTGAAATTCCCGTTAGTCCCAATTCGAGGGTGGCATTATCAGAAAGTGTAAAGAAATTTTTAAGGTGAGCAAGATATATCAAATGATTTCCTTCGCTCCGGGTAAAAGCGGGCGATTCCGAAAATCCTGAAGTAGTTTGGAAGACGAGTTCCTGGTAAAATGATTTAATTGGCGTTAACCAGCTAAGCGACATTCCTTCATCATTTAATCCCTCTTCGCCGAATAAATTCACATAGGCATTTGGCAAATCAATAAATGGCAACGCATGCGGATGAGTAGGATTTATCCTGCCAACGGCTTCTCTAAATTTTCCCACTTTCAGTTGCAGCTTTGCAGGTAAAGAAAGTGTGGTAAGGTATCCTTCTTCCACTGCTGTGCCATATTTGCCTGTTGCGGGATCTCGCCCAAAGGTGAGAAAAAAGTCTGCCCGTATGTAAGGATCTACAACAGCCTGCAATGAAATTTCTGTTTCATTCAGGTACATATCATAATTCTTTTTGCCCTTACTTATATAGGATGACTGAAAATCTCCGATGACGCCGATGTCAGGGTTAAAAGTAAGACTGGAGCGGGGTTGGGCTGGTGTAGGCTGCTCCGCCGCACTTGCCTGCATTTGTTCTTCAACTTGTTTTAGCAGCACAGAATCTGTTGCAGTGCTGTCGACAGGAACCTGTGCAAAGGCTGTAATACTGATAAAGATCGTTTGAAGAAAAAAAAGAGTGGCAAAAAAAATGTATTTCATCCGTGGTGTGAAATTAATTTTAAAAATTTTCACTTTGCTTAATCTCGGCGAAAACTTTTGTTGACTGAAAAATACATGCAACCAATTCCCAAAGTTATGAATAGTGTGGTTTAAATATTGAATAATGCCGCTTCCGATAAAAGAGAGACGAATTTATGACAAAAAGTAAAGATCGTATAGGTTGCCAGTTAAATATCAATTGTATTGCAAAACCAGGAAATATTTATTTAAGGTAACGGTGACGGACAAACGAATTGTGAATTCTTATTTCCCTCTACCGTTAGCCTGCTAAAACTCGAAAAGTAGCATCACTACCGCCGCAACAACCTGCCGGGCAGCATGATGATGCTCTTTAATAAACCAAAAACACCATCTACCGCTATGCCGAGTAACCTGAAAGGCAATGTAAGTAACGAAACGATTGGATACAGTACCAAAGCCAAAATAGCCAGCGGCCAGCAGAGTATAAACAAGATGATCCAGGCGATGAATGTAAACATGACTTAAAGATAATAACTGTAGAAATTCTACCGGGTTGAATTACTTGAGTGGCTAAAAAACAGGATGTATTATATTATTCATTCTTAGTGTTCATAGCGCCTTCATATTATTTCAATATTTATTAACAGGTGGCCGTTGCAAAATATTTGCAGCTTCTTTTTCAAAAGGATTGCCCTTACAATAAGCCACGCAATTTTTAGAATACTTACTTGTCGTTTTGTGGCAGCGTCATCAAATCGTATTTAATTGAATTATATTTGGCTTGCAACTACAGTTCTTATACGAACTACTGTTAGCGGCAACTAAAATGCTAAAATGGAAGTTGAAAAACATTATACAAACAGAACCGGATGGTTAAGAGCTGCAGTTTTGGGGGCCAACGATGGTATCCTCTCTACAACGAGTTTAGCGATAGGTGTGGCTGCAGCAAGCGTTACCCGCTCCCCGATTGTCCTGGCCGCTTTGGCAGGTTTAGTGGCAGGTGCCCTATCTATGGCTGCTGGCGAATATGTTTCGGTAAGTTCTCAATACGACAGTGAGGTCTCGGATTTAAAAAGAGAAAAAAAAGAATTGGATACAACTCCTGACCTTGAACTAAAAGAATTGTCCAACATCTATGAGCAAAGAGGATTGGATAAGGATTTAGCAATGCAGGTGGCTTTGCAATTAACAAAACATAACGCATTGGAAACCCATGCAAGAGACGAGTTGGGCATTAACGAATTTACGAAGCCAAAACCTTTACAGGCATCCCTGGCATCGGGTGCATCATTTATAACAGGAGGCATTCTGCCATTGCTGGTTTCCATTTTTTCTCCTATAAAATATATGGTGATTTACCAGTACGCATTTGCAATTGTATTCCTTGCATTATCCGGAGCTGTTGCGGCCAAAGTTGGCGGCTCAAATATTCCAAAGTCAATCATGCGAATTTGCTTTTGGGGAACAGTCGCGATGGGAATGACGGCATTTGTGGGATACCTGTTTGGGGTAAAGACAACTTAGCTTTGCAACACGAATCATTCATGCCCCAACCGCGGATTTAAAGGCAACGGGCTATTAAATTTGGTAAAGAGTTAATTGAAGGAAGAATTTGTAAAGCACGTAGTACACAAATCTTTCAGTAAGTGGAAGCATTAATCAAGAGAGAATTACTACGATAAGATTCACAATTTTCAGCCCAGGTATCAGCTATAACATTTAATATATGAATGAATAATAAGCTGCATTTCACAAAGAATAAAATAAATGCTTTTATAAAATCTTTACTTAATGATTAAAACGCCTAATACCCGACAAGGAAATATTATTGAAACAGTACTCGTAGTTTTTTTACTCATTGCTTTACTGGTTGCTTTATATACTGTGCTGCACCTTTTTTTTGGCGTCCTTACTTTTGCATTAGTGTTTGCCATTTCATT
>JBDTKB010000074.1:0-3140 GCA_039935555.1 Ginsengibacter sp.
AGGTGCGCCGATGGTAAGTAGCGAAGGAGCTTGCGCCGCTTATTATCACTTCAACCTTGCTACAAGTTTAGTAGAAGACTGAATAATCATTTCTCATTGTTAATTTGTTTTTATGAATCTTAATTGCACAATGCCCAAGCTCGATTTTGATACAATTAATTTGGGGCATGGTAGTGGAGGAACTTTAACCAGTCAGTTATTAGATGCGGGTGTTTTTAAATTATTAGAAAATGATTTGCTTAATAAGAAACACGATGGCGCAATATTTAACCTGGAAGGAAAGGTAGCAATGAGCACGGACAGCTTTGTGGTATCACCCATATTTTTTGAAGGTGGAAATATTGGTGATCTCGCTATCAACGGAACGATAAACGATCTTGCTATGTGCGGCGCCGCGGCAAAATATTTATCACTTGGTTTTGTGCTGGAAGAAGGGCTGAAAATGACAGAGTTTTGGGAGATTCTCAATAGTATAAAATCTGCATGTGATGCGGCAGGCGTGCAAATAATAACCGGTGATACAAAAGTAGTCGAAAGAGGAAAAGGCGATAAAATTTTTATCAATACAACCGGTATAGGACAGGTACACAAAAAGGCAAATATTGATATAGATAATATTAAAGCAGGGGATAAAATTATTTTAAGCGGGCCTCTGGCGAGACATGGAATTACTATTATGAGCCATCGGCAAGGGTTGCAATTTGAAACAACAATTAGCAGTGACACGCGTCCGCTTAATAAAATAGTTATTGAATTAATAGATCAATTTGGAGAAGATATTCATTTATTGCGCGACCCAACAAGAGGTGGATTAGCGACTGTTTTAAATGAAATTGCTAAAGATTGTAAACTCGGTGTTGACATTTCTCAAAAAATGATACCTGTTGAAGAAGAAGTTTATGGTGCCTGCGAAATGCTTGGCCTTGATCCTTTGTATGTCGCCAACGAAGGCTTGTTTGTTGCAATAGTAGCTGCTTCATCAGCAGATAAAATTTTATCACAGCTGCGCAAATGGGAGCATGGCACCATGGCTGTAATTATTGGTGAAGTAACTTCGGAGCATGCCCGCCAGGTTTTAATGAAAAGTAATATTGGAGGCAGGAGAGTTGTAAATATGTTAGCCGGTGAGCAACTGCCGAGGATTTGCTAACCTTAAGTTAACCTTATAAAAATGATGACTGAAGTTATAAATATAAGAGACAAGAATCGTGGAGCGTTACCAAAAAGCAAAGCTTCATTATTTTTTTATGGAGATGAAGGAAATCCTTTTCTTGCGCCACGTGGCTTGCATACCGTAGATGGAAAATTAATAGTAGCAGACACAGCGCAGAACCGAATTTTTGTCTGGAATAAAATGCCGCAAACTTCTTATCAAAAACCTGATGTTGTTTTAGGACAAATTTTATTAACTGATACGCAACGTAACGCCGGCGGACAAATTGATGCGGCTTCTTTATTATATCCATCAGGCGTGTGGAGCGATGGCAAAAAATTAATTGTTGCAGATGCATGGAACCATCGTGTATTAATATGGCATAAATTTCCGACAGAAAATGGCCAACCTGCCGACACTGTTGTTGGCCAGCCAAACATGGAAAATAATTTGCCTAATGTTCATGGTGTTGGTAAAGCGGCTTCATCGCGAAATTTGTATTGGCCTTATGGTGTGTGGAGCGATGGCGTACATTTATGGATCGCAGATACCGGCAACAGGCGGGTCTTATTTTATGAGAAAATACCTATTAATAATTATGAGTCTGCTGATCGGGTTATAGGTAAAAATAGTTTTGACGAAAAAGATTATGATACACAACATGCTGTCTGGCCCTATTCGGTAAAGGTTTCGGAAGACGGCGTGCTGGCGGTTACTGATACGCAATATTATAGAGTATTAATTTGGAATAACTGGGAAGATGCATTTTGCAAAACTGCAGATACAATCATTGGTCAGCCCGGCCTTGATGCTTGCGGACAAAATCAATACCGGCTGAAGCCCAACGCGAACACACTTAATTGGTGCTACGATGCCTGCATGAAAAACGGATCTTTATGGCTCGCTGATACAGGCAATAGCCGCATTTTATATTTTAAAAAAATTCCTAAAGAAAATAACCAGACGGCCGATGATTTATTTGGAAACATCAATTTTGAATCGATAGGAGAACATCTCGATGTAGGAAAAGCAAATAGCGAACGTTTATATTGGCCTTTCGCAGTTAACGCTACCAATGAGCATTTGATAGTGGCTGATACCGGCAACCACCGAATAATTATTTATCCTCTTTAAAAAAATATGTTTACGTTTCCGCTTTTTTTACTCACCATTTACGCCGGCTTTACGCATGCATTTGAAGCGGATCATTTATTGGCGGTAAGCAATATCGTTTCGCAACGAAATAATATCAGGCTGTCTCTTAAGGATGGAATTTTTTGGGGACTCGGACACGCTTCAACTATTTTTTTCATAGGCGTACTCATGATCATTTTTAAAGTTGGAATTTCTGCACAGTACTTTCATTATTTTGAAGCGGTAGTTGGTGGCATGTTGATTGCGCTTGCAGTTTATCGCCTCGTTAAATTTTTTCGTAGTAAAAAAATTGTAATTCATTCACATGGCCATCAACATAGCGGCGAACAACACAAACATTTACATCTTCATGTTGGCGAGAAGCAAAAGCATCAGCATCCGCACTCAGTAGCTTATGGCGTGGGCCTGGTTCATGGTTTGGCAGGCAGCGGAGCCTTAATTGTAATTGTAATGTCTCAAATGAAAAGTGCCTTGGATGGCTTAACCTATCTTGTAATATTCGCGATGGGTTGCGTCGGAGGTATGATGCTTGCTTCAGGTTTATTTAGTATTCCTTTCTCAAAAAAAATAATGCAGGCAAAAACTTTGCAAGCCATATTGATCATCGTTTCTTCAATCGTGTGCCTTTTGTATGGAAGCAAAGTAATTTATCAAAACCTAATCGTTTAATGATGACTTCACAGGAAAATCTTTTAGAAGCTCTGGAGGTTTATCAAATAGAAATTTTATCAGTTGAAGGAAATTATGTTAAGGTTCAAAATAACTTTGAAATAGAAGTGGAAAGTAATGGCTTATACAAGCTGCTGGATGATGGATATATTGTTGCACCCTT
>JBDTKB010000075.1:0-5471 GCA_039935555.1 Ginsengibacter sp.
TTGTAGCCACAATAAAACAATATTTCCCGTTTGATGAGGCTAAACGAATTGCTCTTAAGAAAGAAATAAACACGGTCAATCTTACGATTGAAAAATTGGATAAGGAATATGCACAGGCGTTAAATAAAAGTCTTGAAAACTATACCAACCATGTAAAAAGGGCAGCTTATACTGTTTTCATGGATTTTATTTTTCCGCTTCCTATGCCCGGTTTAACGGACTAAGCACATCAGTCATTGTAGTAAGGCTTCCAGATAGCGTAGCGGCAACAAAGAATATGATCTTACTGCTAAACTCTCCCCAGTGGAATAGATAAACTGGCCAATGAAGATGGACCTGCATTGGTAAAATCGCACCAGGCCCCTCTTCTGTAATATCACAAATAAATTCTAATCGCTTTCTAATTTCTACTTAACCTGCTACTAATACCTGCACTGTAGATTGCACTTGTTATTAATTAAAAATAATTCAAAAAAAATTAAGATGAAAATCAAACAATCCATTGCGGTGTTAACAACATTTGCAATTGTATGCGTAGCATTGCTTTGCATGCCGGCTATTGGCCAAAAAAATGCCAGGCTTACAGATCCTGAAATTGCTTCCGTTGCTGTAACTGCCAACCAAATTGATATTGAATACGCACAAATTGCAAGGAAGAAATCAAAGAATGCTGATGTTCTAAAATTTGCAGAAACAATGGCGAAAGACCACCAGTCTGTAATTGACCAGGCAGTAGTATTGGTAACGAAGCTGGGAGTAACCCCGAAGGATAATGCCACCACAAAATCATTTCTTGCAGGCGCAACTAAAACAAAAGCTATGCTTAATTCAAAAAAAGGCAACGCTTTCAACAAAGCCTACATTGATAATGAAGTAGCCTATCACAAAGCGGCAATCAACGAAGTTGAAAAAGTATTAATTCCGGATGCAACTAACAGTGAGCTGAAAAGTTTATTGCAATCTGCATTGCCCCTTTTCAAAACCCATCTTGAACATGCGGAAATGGTACAAAAGGAATTCAATAAATAATGGCTAACACATACTCAATACTTAAAAACAGCACTTATCTGTTGTGCCTTATTTTTCTTTTAAACAGTTGCACTTCAACTCCTGAAAAACCGGTACATAAAGTTGAGAAAGCGATACATAAAGTTTATAACGTTGAAATTAAGCAAATGCAATTTCAGCCTGCTGAACTCACATTACAAAAAGGAGATACGGTAGTTTGGACAAATCGCGACATTGTAACACATGATGTAACAGAAGAAAAAAATAAGCTTTGGACTTCAGGACCATTTGCTCCGGGACAATCCTGGAGTTTAGTGGTTACTGAAAGCGCTGATTATTATTGCAGCATTCATGTGGTAATGAAAGGAAGATTAATTGTAGAATGATTTTTGATGAATCTTTTTGAAGGCATTTCTAAAGCTGGTTAACTGCAAACTAATTTTTATAACGTATAAGTGTAAACGAAAATGAAGAAGATAGCAATTAACGGATTTGGCAGAATTGGAAGAGCTGCTCTGAAGGTAATCTTACATACTCCCGGACTGGAAGTAACAGCCATTAACGATTTAATGAGCATAAGCAATGCAGCATACCTGTTTAGATATGATAGCGTGTATGGAAAATATATAAATGAAGTCAATATCAAGGGCAATTATTTACATATAATTGATAAGAAGATTTTATTCATTTCTGAAAAAGATCCTACAAAACTTCCCTGGAAAAAACTGGACATAGATGTTGTAATAGAAAGCACCGGTTTATTTACAAACAGGGAAGACGCTGAAAAACATATTCATGCGGGAGCAAAAAATGTGGTGATATCCGCGCCAACAAAAAGCCCAGACACACCAACAATAATACACGCTGTAAACACGACCGATGGAAAGCCATCCATATTTTCATGTGCCAGTTGTACCACCAATAACATTGCACCGGTTATAGAAATTATAGATAGAAGGGTTGGTATAAAAAAAGCGATTTTAAATACGGTTCATGCTTATACAGCCTCTCAATCTCTTGTCGATGCGCCGAACAATAAGAGAACCCGGATGGGTCGTGCAGCCGCCGTTAATTTGGTAACGGCTACAACGGGTGCTGCGAAAGCAACCATTAAAGCGCTTCCAAAATTTGAAGGAAAATTCGATGGAATCGCAATTCGTACACCCGTAACCGTTGGTTCTATATCAGATATCACTTTTATCGCCTCAAGAAATACTTCCGCTAAAGAAATTAATAATATCTTGATAGAGAAATCAAAAACAAACAGGTATAAATTAGTATTATCTGTTTCAGATGAACCATTGGTTTCTTCAGATATTGTTCAAAGCTCGTTTGCAGCTATTGTTGATTTAGAAATGACGAGAGTTGTCGATGGTGACCTCGTTAAAATCCTGGCCTGGTACGATAATGAATGGGGATTTACCAATCAGATGATTCGGCAGATTCAGGAGATATAGAATATGTATAAGCCCTTGCTGGAATGACAAGCATCACCAATAAAGGAATTCTGATAAAAGATGACAACATTTTAAAATAATCATATTATGAAACAAAATAAAATAATGAAAATAAAAGATCTTGGGCAGAGTATCTGGCTGGATTTTTTTGACAGGGAGATTATGGATTCAGGGAAATTAAAAATGCTGATTGAAGAAGACGGCATTAGCGGTGTTACTTCCAATCCTTCCATCTTTGAGAAGGCAATTAGTTCCGGCCCGGATTATGATGAGGACATTGCCACTTTTTCGCAAACAAAAAAAAGTTTGGATGATATCTTTTTTAGCCTTGCAGTAAAAGATATCAAACGTGCTGCTGATCTTTTCAAACCCATATACAAGAAAAGCCATGGTGAAGATGGTTTTGTAAGCCTTGAGGTTTCACCGCATCTTGCTCACGATACAGAAGGAACCGTAAGACAAGCGGAAAAATTATGGAAAGCTGTTGGCCGCAAAAATGTAATGATCAAAATACCTGCTACCAACGAAGGCTTGCCTGCCATCAGAAAATGCATTAGCGAAGGAATAAATATTAATATTACGCTGCTCTTCGGTTTGCCCAGGTATAGGGCAGTTGCTGATGCTTATATTTCAGGGCTTGAAGACAGGTTTAATGCCAATCACTCCATTTCAGAAGTTTCATCTGTGGCCAGCTTTTTCCTTAGCCGTATTGATGTAATGGTTGATCCGATGCTGGAATTTAAAAGAATGAGTGCTTTAAAAGGAAAAGTGGCAATTGCATCAGCAAAAAAGGCTTACCAGATTTATAAGGATGTTTTTTTCAGTAAACGTTTTAGAAGGTTGCAGGCTTTAGGTGCAAAACGGCAAAAAGTATTGTGGGCCAGCACAAGCACTAAAGATCCTTCATTTAGCGATGTAAAGTATGTGGAAGCATTAATAGGCAATGAAACAATTAATACCATCCCATTAGAAACACTCGGGGCATTTAATGATCACGGAAACGCAGAAAGCCTTTTGGAGAACGACCCCGCTAAAGCATCCTATGTTCTTGATCAGTTAATAAAAAATGAAATTGATATTAATGCCATCACCAAAAAGCTGGAAGATGAGGGTATTGAAAAATTCAATAAAGCTTACGATAAGATATTAAAAGGTATTGAAAAAAAATTAGTGTATAGTTTATCAAATGTAAATACCTGATAAAAAAAACGGAAGGTAAGTGTTTGCGTTTTCCTGGTATGATAATTAAAAATGAAATAAACATGAAATCGTTACATGGTTTTGCCTGGGTTATATTTCATTGGATGAAACAAATTCATAACAACTAAAAAGGGAGGCGGATAAAAATTGAAAATTAAGATTAAAAGAGTCTATGACAAACCAGCTAAAGAAGACGGGAAGCGTATTCTTGTGGACAGGCTTTGGCCGAGAGGGTTGACAAAAGAAAAAGCAAAGGTTGATGTATGGTTAAAGGAAATTGCTCCCACTACTGAACTTCGAAAATGGTTTAATCACGATCCGGAAAAGTGGAACGAATTCATAAAAAAATATAAACAGGAACTTTATGAAAATAATGAACAGGTCGCAATTTTAAAAGAATACATGAAGCAGGGAATGGTTACATTGGTTTACGGTGCAAGAGATGAAGTGCATCATGAAGCGCTTGTTATTAAAGAATACTTAGCCGCTAATCGAGGTAATTTACGGAAAAGAAATTTAGATAAACTTAAATTTTGTAAGATGAAAAAAGTATTAATTGCGCTTGATTATAATCCTGACGCACAAAAAATTGCAGAAGCGGGTTATGCATTGTCAAGAGCTTTGGGTGCTCACGCTATTCTGCTGCATGTAACCTCTGATGCCACTTACTATTCTTCTTTGAACTATTCAGCAATAATGGGGTTTGATGGTTTCAGTAATTTGGACGTAGTCCAAACAAATACTGTTGAAGAATTAAAAAGTGTGGCCCAAAATTACCTCGATAAAACCAAACAGCATTTGGGTGATGAAACAATTGAAACTGTTTTAAAAGAGGGAGAGTTTGATGAATGCATCCTGCAAACCGCTAAAGAAATGGGGGTGGATATAATTGTGCTTGGAACTCACAGCCGAAAAGGATTAAGTAAAATATTAATGGGAAGTGTAGCCGAACAGGTTTTGCATCACACAACCATACCACTATTTATTATTCCTGTTAAACTCGCTGAGGAAAAAGATGTACAACCGGGAATACCAGTTTTCATATTAGAAAATAAAAATTAAAAAACGCCGGCGAAAATTTTTGAATAGTCAGGAGAAACAAAATCTAAAAAATTAAAACTTTTTTTATGCAAGAATATCCAAATAAAGAACATGTTGTAAAGATTCTGGAAACTGAATATGTAACTCACAATGTAAAGCGGTTCAAGGTAAGTAAACCCGCTTCTTATACATATAAACCCGGTCAGGCTACAGATGTTGTCATCAATCTTCCTGATTGGAAAGAAGAAAGAAGACCTTTTACTTTTACCAGTCTTAATGACTGGGATCATCTTGAGTTTACCATTAAGATTTATAATGATCACAAGGGTGTGACCAATAAATTAGGAATGCTGAACGCAGGTGATGAACTGATTTTGCACGATATATGGGGCGCCATTCATTATAAAGGTGAAGGTGTTTTTGTTGCAGGCGGAGCGGGTATTACACCATACATTGCCATCTTCAGACAATTGCAAAAAGATGGGAAGCTTGGTAATAATAAACTGATCTTTTCCAATCGCACCTCAAAAGATATTATTCTTAAAGACGAGTTTGAAAAAATGTTGGGTGAAAATTTTATCAATACACTTACCGATGAGAAATCAGAAAAATATGATAATAGAAAGATTGATGAAAGCTATCTCAAAGAAAAAATAAAAGATTTCTCTCAATACTTCTATATCTGCGGCCCGGATCCTATGATAGAGAGTATTAAAGCAATTCTTTTAAACATAGGTGCAGATAAAGACAAAATTGTAATTGAAC
>JBDTKB010000076.1:0-5038 GCA_039935555.1 Ginsengibacter sp.
GGAATCCAGGTAGGATTTATGGATGAATCGTATAAAAACCCGGCTTTTACCACTTCACTGATATCAGGTTGTTGCATACGCGGCATACGTAAACCCGATACTGTTTTACCGCTTAGCTCCTCCAGTAACTTTTTTGATTTTGAAAGATCTTCATTTTCAAATTTTGAATGATAGTAAGTATGAGAAGCGATCTCGTGTTTTTCAGCAAGGAATTTAATTTCATTTGGGAAATGTTCGGCAAAATTTGCAGTAATAAATAGTGTGCAGCCAACGCCTTCCGCATCTAACATTGGCATCAGGTTGTTTAAACCCTCTTTTCCAATTGCAATTTGTTCCTCCATTGTCAAATTATGGCCGTATTCCAATGGTATGTCAAATTCCTCCACATCGAAACTGAGCAGTATCTGACCTTTCATTGCAGGTTAGTTTCCTTAATAATATAATGGGGACGCTGCTTACTTTGCATGAATAACTTCCCAAGGTACATGCCGATAATTCCAAGAATCATCAACTGTACTCCCCCAAAAAAAACGATGGTTATAATCATAGATGACCAACCCGAAACAGCGCGGCCGAGATAGAGACTAATTAGCACGTAAGGCACATAAAGTATAGATAAAATAGCACAGCAAAATCCCAGGTAAATAGAGATAGTAAGCGGTTTTGTGCTGAAGGATGTTATTCCCTTCAAGGCGAATTGAATCATCTTTAAATAGGTATATTTTGACTCCCCGGAACTTCTTTCTTCAGGCGAGTATTGAATGGCTATTTGTTTAAAGCCAAGCCATTTGACAATACCGCGCCAAAAAAGATCCTCCTCCGTAAAGTTTCGCAAAATATCTACAACTCTTTTATCTAACAAACGGAAATCTGCCGAACCACTGTCCAGTTCAATAGCGGATAAGCCATTTAGTAATTTATAAAAAAGCCGGCTTGTTTTCCTTTTAATTATCGGAATATCAACCTGGTCTTTTCTAACAGTATAAACAATATCATAACCACTTTCCCATAGGCGGATTAACTCAGGAATAATTTTGGCTGGATGCTGCATATCCCCATCCATTGTAATGACACAATCTGCGTTACTTGCGTCCAGGCCTGCCTTTAACGCATTCTGATGGCCGAAGTTCCTGGACAAGGAAATGAAAAAAATATTTGGGTGCGCAAATGCTTCCTCTCTGATTGCATGAAGGGTTCCATCCGTGCTTCCGTCATCAATGTAGGTAATAGTGTAATCAAACGGTAAAGAGCAAAATTCTTTTTGCAATGATCTTACCAAAATGCTGATATTATTTTTCTCATTACAGACAGGGATTATTATGGATATCTTTTTCTTCATACAGGCATAACCATTTTAAAATCTTTAACGAGTAATTGATATGCTAAAACGCACCATATGATAATGCATGGTAAGGCCTTAAGTGAATATGGGCGAATGATGTGAAGTCTTAAATATTCCGGCATTAAATCTGTGTTTGCAAAGCTTGTAATAATTATAGCAAACCCTAACAATATGAAGTTTTCCGGCAGGAATTTTCTCTGTAAAATGTACCAAATCCCCACACCGGTCATCGCGATAATATAAGTAGAACTCTCTGCAGAAGAGCTGAAAATAACGACACCGATCAATACAAAAGCCAGATAGGAAAGTTGAAAGCCTGCGCATTTGCTTTGAACATTTCTTACTAACGGCAAAAGATACACTAAGGCTGCTGGTATCACAACGAGCATCAGACTATTTTCTATCTTAAAAACATGAAGCAGTATGCCCATCACGGAAATATTTTGCATCAGAGACGACCCGTTGGTTTCGTTTTTTTCTACTAATGAATAAAACCAATCCTGGTAGGAATGAAAAATAAAAGAGGGTGATGAAATAAGCATAGGCAGGCAAAATAATACCAACAGCCAAAATACAAGCGAAACCAGGAATTTCATTTTATTCTCTGAAAAAAAGACGAAAGCCAAACCAGCGATACCGTAAATTTTGATCAAAAATCCGGCTGCGATAAAAAAAGTTGCCCACAGGTCCTTCCCATTTTTTACGAATAAAAAACTCAATATTATTCCAGCAGCAACAGCAGGATTAAACTGAACATTTTGTATGGACGTCATCATCTCAACAGAGGTGATCAAAAGAATAATATTCTGCCTTTTGTAGCTCACTGGCAATTTTCTAACGGTGTAAAATAAAAACACGGCATTTGCAACACCCCATAAAAAGCATCCTATATTAATTGGAAGAAAGGCAAAGGGGGCAATGATGAAACTAAACAACGGACCATAATGATTAGTATCAAAGTATTCCGCGGGGTATTTGACATACAAATTTGTTTGATGAACCGTGTGCCAAAAGACGTTTTCAAAAATGAGGTAATTGTTTATTTTGCTTTCGCCCAACCGGAGTTTGAGTAGAACGCCTAACACAGCAAGCAAACTCCAAAGCAATCCTATTAAGGATATGTTTCGGTTACCAAAATATAGTCTTTTTGTGATAAGCATCGTACAATTTGAATGAAACTACCACATCAAAAGAACTAAGAGAAGCACTAGTCCAAAACTTATTGTACCAGAATAGGTATTTGTAATTTTTATACGAAATATTCATATAAAATTTTTGGCCCGGCGTGAGTAAAAATTTCATTAAGCCGCAATTAAGTTTTTATCACTTCCTTGTCCCTCTTCGTAAATCAGTATGGTTTATACCATAAGTGGTAGTAATTTTTTAAATGGTTGGGTATAAAAAAAATAGAAACTAAAGATAACCTTGCACTTAAGGAGGGTTGATGCAAAAATATGCTCATAAAATTTATTTTGAGTAAAACGGCTTTGTTGCTATTGCTCTATTTGCTTAAACATTTGCTCACGTACTTCGGGTTGATTGCGCATGATATTTATTTAAGTTGCAAATCTATACTTGCGTATCTTTCTTACCAACATGTGGTTGGACGAAGCAATATTTTATTTTGCAGTTAACGATGGTTGCAATCCTCGCAGGGATGATGCTTTGGGAAGCGCCCATTTTTGTAATGATCCATGCGATATCACTACTGTCTCACCGAGATTATTTTTTCTTGTACTACGTCTAAGGGCTTAACGCTAGTAATCTAGTTCCAGACGCCAACCACTAAACCAAATAGATAAAACATTAAGTGGCTTGTAATATTAGATTTTTGACTGTGCTCCATAAAGCAGAAGCCCATCAACAAACAGGCAATACCAGCCGCTGGGCATAAAAACAACAACTACATTGCAAAGCTGCCCAATTATAAAAAAAGAAAAAAGTTTATAGTGGATGAATCTTCAGCAGCTCTCAAGATTTCTTTTAAAAAGGTTTCAGAAAGCTCGATCCTATTATAGGAAGCTTACAGCCTAATTTAATGCCCATTCAGATTTGCCACAGAATCGCCATTTAGTTTACTAAACTTTTAAACTCTAAAGTCATGACAATTTTTGATTCGATTTTAATAGGAATTGTGGAAGGCATAACGGAATTTATTCCGATATCCTCTACCGGTCATATGATCATTGCCGAAAAGCTTTTGGGCATAAAGGATGATAATTTTAATTCTGTATTTACCGTAGCTATACAGTTGGGTGCCATTTTATCTGTGGTTGTATTATATTGGAAAAAATTCTTCGATTTTGCCAAATGGCAATTTTATCTAAAACTGGCGATATCCGTCATACCTGCTTTAATATTGGGATTTATTTTTGCAAATAAGATTGATGCACTGCTTGAAAGTTCTATCACGGTGGCTATTAGTATGCTGATTGGTGGTATTATTTTACTTTTTATCGATTCAGCTTTTAATCGACCTTTGGTGGATAATGAAAGTGGTATAACTTTTAAAAAAGGATTTATTATAGGAATTTGGCAATGTATTGCTATGATACCTGGAACAAGTCGCAGTGCGGCTAGTATAATTGGAGGCATGCAGCAAAGATTAACCAGAAGTGCAGCAGCCGAGTTCTCATTCTTCCTGGCAGTTCCCACAATGCTTGCAGCGACAGCATATAAGATCTTCAAATATCTAAAAACAAACGGAAATTTCACCAGCTACCAAATAAAAATTCTAACTGTTGGGAACATAGTCGCTTTTTTAGTAGCTATAGTAGCTATCAAATTTTTATTAGCTATGCTTAAAAAACATGGCTTTAGGATTTGGGGTATTTACCGGGTGGTCGTCGGCGTGATTTTATTAATCATGCTCTATACTGGATATTTGCAAAGATAGGTGAGTGTAATTCTTGAAGGTTGAAAAGCAATTCTAGTCTAAAGCTAATCGGTAATTTTTAATTTGAAACGAACGATATAATAATAATGCGCCAATCAAGTCCGGAGGTTCTGGCCATTCGTAAAATTCATCTCACCGATTCGAAAGCTTATTACAGTAGAAAATGAAAATTATCTCCCGGTACGAGAAATTGAAATCATCGACATATTGCGGAAATGTACCAATCCGGCATGGTTTTGTAGTTCGTGTAAGGTTATCTGGGTATTTTGGATAAATTGGTATCGATGGAAATCTGCCCCTTTTTTATTTCAAACTTATCAGAATTGTTTAAAGTCCATTTCTATTATAATATTAAAAAATATAAGGAATGATTCTTTTAGTTTTTGCTGCATAATTTAAGTAATTCGGATAGCGTTGTTTTATTAAATACTCCTCCGCAAATATCCTTACCAACAACGCTAAGGTCACAGAAAGGCCGAGAAGTACATTTGTTACGGAACCATGTTCTGAAATTCCGGCCCAAATAAAGTATAAAATTGAGGCATAAATAGGATGACGAATAAACTTATATGGACCCGTTGTTACCAGCCCACCGCTGGTTGGATCAGCTGAAGCATGGAAACTTCTTTTTCCAAAGGTAATCCGCGCCCATAACATAATTAATCCGGCGAATACCTGAATTGATATTGCAATTAAGCCCTCGGCAAATAAGGATTCTCTTAGCACAAGTAAAGTCGTCGCAACCATCGCAAAGACTAACCCAGCCAATGAAGCAGCTTTTATTTTTGTCATAAAAACAC
>JBDTKB010000077.1:0-7187 GCA_039935555.1 Ginsengibacter sp.
AGTTTTTTGATAAGAGAAATTTTTTCAGCATATAATTCTCTTTTATATCTTCTGCGCATGAGGCCCAAAATTTTATTGCTACCACTTTGCAAAGGAATATGAAAATGAGGCATTATCTTTTTGCTCGCAGCTACAAGTTCTATTATGCTATCGGTTAAAAGATTGGGTTCGATAGATGAAATGCGGTAGCGCTCAACTCCATCAAATTGATCGATTGCTAAAAGTAAATCATAAAAATTTTCATCAGTTTTAATTCCCTGGAAATCCTTTCCAAAATCGCCCAGGTTTATTCCAGTGAGTACAATTTCTTTAACGCCACTGTCAGCAATTATCTTTATTTCTTGAAGTACATTTTTAATAGAATTGCTCCTGCTTTTTCCACGCGCCATCGGTATAGTACAAAAGGAACAGTTGTAATCGCAGCCGTCCTGTACTTTAAGAAAAGTTCTTGTGCGGTTATTAATGGAGAAGGAAGAATTAAATCCATTGATGTCATCCACATCACAGCTGCAAATTTTAGCAGAATCACCTTTCGAAAGTTCCTTTAAATGAGAACCAATATTAAATTTTTCTGCCGCGCCCAACACTAAGTCGACACCTTTTATTGCAGCTATTTCCGCAGGTTTTAATTGGGCATAACAACCCGTAATTACTACCATTGCCCCTGGCGCCTTGCGCTGAATGCCTCTTACAAGATAACGGCATTCTTTATCAGCGTTTTCAGTAACGGAGCACGTATTAATTACATACACGTCTGCAACTTCTGTAAAATCTTTTTTTACAAAACCGTCATTTTCCAACAGCCTTTGTATTGCTGATGTTTCAGAATAATTTAGTTTACATCCCAGCGTATGTAATGCAACGGATTTGGTAGTTGGCATATCGAAACAAAAATAAGTAATATTGCTTTTATAGTTTTGGCCTGCTTGAAACAAAGAAAAAATGAAGAAAAATTTCCTGACCACCACAATATTGCTTTTAATAGCGATCATTGCAATTTGGTACTTTCGAAATAATAATTTTAATAAAGCATCCTCAGCTGAAAATTTATTTCGTGATACCAGCCATCTTATTTTAACGAGGCACGTGAAGTGCCGAATGGATTGCAGGCACATCGATATTGAAGAGATAAAAGAAATTATAATCGATGGGAACGTTAATTATTCCAAGAGCGGGAAAGGTAGCAAAGGAGATGACACCTATGCTCTTGAAGGTTTGAGCAATGAACATCAGCATTTAAGGGTAGTCGTAGCGCCTGAAAGCGATGGCCTGGTAGTTATTACCTGCATCGATCTTGATAAAGAATGGCCATGTAATTGTGATTGATTTAATAAAAACATTCCATCATTTTATTGTAATTTGCGCACTTAACGAATAGCTCTAAAAATGAAGATAAAATCGTTTCTGGCAAAGCCCTTTGCCATTTATATTTATAAGCAAATTCGTAAATCAATGCTCACTGCAATTTCAGACCAGGAGCAGATATTTCAATCATTAATTAAGACAGGATTAAAAACTGAATTTGGTAAACGGCATCATTTTGTAAAAATTAAAAACCATGCTGATTTTGTAAAAAATGTACCCCTGAGAGAGTATGAAGATTTTAAAGATTATATCGATAAAATAAAACAAGGAAAGCATAATGTTTTATGGAAAGGCTTGCCGATTTACTTTGCCAAAACAAGTGGAACTACGAGCGGTATTAAATACATTCCTATTACAAAAGATTCTATAGATAATCATATCAACACTGCACGAAATGCCTTGCTTTGTTACATGGCGCAAAGCGGTAATACACAATTTGCAAATGGTAAGATGATCTTCCTTAGCGGCTCGCCCGATCTTGAAAGAGTAGGAGGTATACCAACAGGTAGATTGAGTGGAATAGTGAATCACCATATTCCAAAATATTTAAGATCAAATCAATTGCCGTCTTTCGAAACAAATTGTGTTGAAGACTGGGAGGAAAAACTCGAGAAAATAGTGGAAGAAACGGTTAAAGAAAAGATGACATTGATCAGCGGCATTCCGCCATGGATGCAAATGTATTTTGATGCTTTGATAAAAAAGACCGGAAAGAATATAAAAGATATTTTTCCTGATTTTAGTGTAATGGTTCAGGGCGGAGTAAATTTTGAGCCTTATAAAGCAAAGCTTTTAGAAACCATCGGTAAGCCTGTTGATACAATAGAGTTGTATCCGGCAAGTGAGGGTTTTTTTGCTTTCCAGGATAGTTATAAAGAGGAAGGAATGCTGCTAAATACTGATAGCGGAATATTTTTTGAATTTGTACCGGCTTCAGAAATTTTTAATAAAAATCCTCAAAGGCTTACATTGAAAGAGGTAAAGAAGGATGAAAATTATGTTTTAATAGTTAGCAGCAACGCAGGTTTATGGGGATATAACATTGGCGACACCATTAAGTTTATTTCACTCAGTCCATATCGTATTGTGGTTACCGGCAGAATAAAGCATTTCATTTCGGCTTTCGGAGAGCATGTAATAGGAGAAGAAGTTGAAGATGCTTTATTAAAAGCTGCTGAAGCTGAAAATATTAAGATTACTGAATTTACTGTAGCGCCTAAAATTTCAAATGACGGAAGCAAAAGCTATCACGAATGGTTTATAGAGTTTGAGAATATGCCGCAGAACATGAAGCAATTCGCAAATAAAGTGGATGTAAATCTCAGGGAGAAAAATATCTATTATGCTGATCTTATCGGAGGAAATATTTTGCAACCGCTAAAAATTACACCGGTTCAAAAAAACGGTTTTATTAATTACATGAAAAGTGTTGGCAAACTTGGGGGACAAAATAAAGTGCCGCGTTTGAGCAACGATAGAGTAATTGCAGACCAGTTACAGCATTGGGCGAGGAAAGCCTCCGCAGAAACAATAACAAATTCTTAAAATCCTTTTGGGCATTAATTTGCAAAATATTATACATTTGCATTCTATTCATTAAAAGATTTAAAAGTGGAAGGTCATAATTTTCTAATATTTTCTTTGAGTTTGGCAACTTCAATCGCTGAACAAAGAAAGCCTCTGCGCTGTTTTTTCCGACCTGGATACTGATAGGCCGAGCAATGAACATTGCCCCTATCAGTGAAAAAATCCCCGCTCACCACATATTTCATTCTTAAACAAACGCAAAGTGGAACAATCAAAAATAATTGTTCGGGTTGCAACTTCCGCTGATTTAAAATATGCTCAAACCATCACTGATGAGATGGCTGCATCTGCCCAGGCAAGGGGAACCGGTATTGCAAAACGATCTACAGAATATATTCAAAAAAAAATGGAGGAAGGTAAAGCAGTAATTGCGCTTACCGACGACAATACCTGGGTTGGATTTTGTTATATTGAAGCCTGGGGACACGAAGGATTCGTAGCGAATAGCGGCCTTATCGTAGCGCCGGAATTCAGAAAAACTGGTATTGCAAAAAGTATCAAAAAAAGAATATTTGATCTCTCTCGCGAGAAATATCCCAAAGCGAAAATATTCGGTTTAACCACCGGCCTTGCCGTGATGAAAATAAACAGTGACCTTGGTTACGAGCCAGTTACCTATTCCGAACTTACGGATGATGAAAATTTTTGGGCCGGCTGCAAAAGCTGTGTCAACTACGACATCCTTATGAGCAAGGAAAGGAAAAATTGCATGTGCACGGCCATGTTGTATGATCCCGCGGATCACTTTGCTCCCGAAGAAACAGCTGCAGAATTTAAAAAGAATTCAAAGATGTATGAGCGTTTCATGAGCCTCAAACAAAGTAAGCTGATAAAATTTTTAAAGGGTAAAAAAGGCGATAAACAAAAGTCGCTTTTAAGCATCCTGTTTCACTTCTAAATTTTAGTATTAATGAGTAAGAAAGTAGTGATTGGATTTAGCGGCGGACTTGACACCTCTTATTGTGTAAAGTATTTTAAAGATGAGTTGGGTTACGAAGTACATAGCATTATTGTAAATACGGGTGGTTTTAGTAAAGAGGATTTGGCGGAAATAGAAAAGCACGCGAAAGCGCTGGGGGTTACAACGCATACTTCTGTCGATGCCATTAAAAGTTATTATGATAGTATTATAAAATACCTTGTTTATGGTAACGTATTAAAAAATAGTACTTACCCGCTTAGCGTAAGCGCAGAAAGATTATCGCAGGCACTGCATATTGCGGAGCATGTAAAAAAACTCGGTGCCGATGCCGTCGCTCATGGAAGCACAGGTGCTGGCAATGACCAGGTTCGCTTTGATATGATTTTTCATATTATGATACCAGGCGTTGAAATTATTACACCAATACGCGATATGCAATTGAGCAGACTCCAGGAAATTGATTATCTCAAATCAAAAGGGGTAAAAATGAATTTTGAAAAATCTGCGTATTCAATTAATAAAGGACTTTGGGGTACAAGTGTGGGAGGCAAAGAAACGCTGTCTTCTAACGGGATGATACCCGAGGAAGCATGGCCGACCCAACTTTCTAATAATGAACCGCAGCAGGTAAAATTGTATTTTGAAAAAGGCAATCTTTTGGGCGTTAATGACGCAACGTTTGATCACCCAGTTGAGGCAATTCAATTTTTGCAATCAATCGCGGGCCCTTATGCAATTGGCCGTGATGTGCATGTTGGCGATACTATTATTGGCATAAAAGGGCGCGTAGGTTTCGAGGCTGCAGCTCCCGTCATCATTATTAAATCACATCACGCTCTTGAAAAACACGTGCTTACAAAATGGCAGCTAAATATTAAAAATCAGTTAGCTGAATTTTATGGCAACTGGCTACATGAAGGGCAGGTACTCGACCCCGTTATGAGGAATATTGAAGCGTTCCTGGAATCATCGCAACAGCATGTAACAGGAAGTGTTTTTTTAGAGTTGATGCCTTATCGCTTCCAGGTCACTGGCATAGAATCTCCATATGATTTAATGAGCAGCAAATTTGGAAAATATGGCGAGATGAATACAGGCTGGAGTGGTGAAGATGTAAGAGGATTTAGTAAAATATTCGGTAATCAAACTGCTATATACCATTCCGTTAAAAATTCCGCTGATGGAGAATAAAATTAAAGTAGGTATCATCGGGGGCGCAGGATATACTGGTGGAGAAATGATAAGGCTTTTAATAAATCATCCCCGTGCGCAATTAATATTTGTACACAGCAAAAGCAATGCGGGCAAGGGCTTGCATACAATTCACCAGGATCTCGTTGGTGAAACCGATATGAATTTTGCCGATAAAACCAGCGATGAAATTGATGTTCTTTTTCTATGCGTTGGGCATGGAGATTCCAAAAAATATATGGAAGAAAATGAAATCCCTTCTCACATAAAAGTTATTTCACTTTCACAGGATTTCAGGCTAAAAGAAAATTCGGTTATTAAAGGCCGCAATTTTATTTATGGCCTTCCTGAATTAAATCGAGAGCTTATCAAATCGGCTGATAATGTTGCCAATCCTGGTTGCTTTGCATCTGCGATACAACTTGGATTGTTGCCTCTTGCAAAAAAAAACTTATTGCAAGATGTTTATACAACGGGTATTACAGGCTCTACCGGTGCCGGGCAAACGCTTTCTTCAACTTCTCATTTTTCATGGAGAGAAAATAATATACAGGCTTATAAAACCCTTACACACCAGCATCTTCAAGAAATCAATGAGTCCTTAAATATTTTGTCCCATTCAACCACGGCAGCAGTTCATTTTGTGCCTTGGCGGGGAGATTTCACCAGGGGTATTTTTGTTACTTCACAAATGAAATGCGCGGAAGGTCTCGATGACATTTACAAATGGTATAATGATTTTTTTGATCAGCATCCTTTTGTAAAAATTAGCAGCGAACCTATTTTTTTAAAGCAGGTAGTTAACACCAATAATTGTTTCATTCATGTTGAAAAAGAAGAAAATAATCTTGTAGTTCATTCTGTAATTGACAATTTAGTTAAAGGCGCGAGTGGCCAGGCAATCCAGAATATGAACCTGATGTTTGGCCTTGACGAAACGGCGGGCCTGAAGTTAAAAGCAAATTATTTCTGAGAAGTCTTAGGTTATAAGTTTTAAGTTATAAGTTTCAAGGATGCAAAATTATAAAGATTTAAGAGTTTGGGAAAAGGCCCACTTATTTACTCTCAACGTTTATGAGACCTCGAAAAAATTTCCTAAAGAAGAAATTTATAGTTTGACAAACCAATTGAGGAGGGCTACTAGCTCTATTCCTGCAAATATTGCTGAGGGGTGCGGTAAAAATTCAAATGCAGAATTCGCACATTATCTGAATATTGCACTCGGCTCGGCAAATGAGGCAGAATATTTCTTAATATTATCAAAAGACTTGTTGTACTTAAACGAAGAAAATTATAGTAGTTTATTCATTTTAATTAATGAAATTAAAGCTATGCTAATCGCCTTAATTAATAAAGTTCGTTCTAAACTCACAACTTAAAACTTATTACTTATGACCTTATTCGATGTTTACCCCGTAAATGATATCAACATCATCAAGGCAAAAGGTTCCACTGTTTGGGATGATAAAGGTGTTGAATATTTGGATATGTATGGTGGCCACGCGGTAATAAGTATCGGTCATACGCATCCGCATTGGGTTAAGGCTATTGAACATCAATTAGAAGAAATTGCTTTTTATTCTAACTCAATAAAAATTCCCATACAACAAAAACTGGCTGATAAGTTAGGTGAGGTTTCAGGTAAAAATAATTACCAGTTATTTCTCTGTAACTCGGGTGCAGAAGCCAATGAAAATGCATTGAAGCTCGCTTCATTTTATAACGGAAGAAAAAAAATAATTTCTTTTTCCAAAGCTTTTCACGGACGCACTTCCCTGGCGGTCGCTGTTACCGATAATCCCTCAATTGTGGCACCGGTAAACGAAACAGAGAACGTTGTGTTTCTTCCCTTTAATGATGAGGACGCATTGATTGATTATTTTGACAAAGAAGGCCATGATGTATGTGCGGTAATTGTGGAAGGCATTCAAGGTGTTGGCGGTATAAATGTCGCTTCAATTTCTTTTTTAAAAATTATTAGAAAACTTTGTGATGAATACGATTCGGTTTTTATTGCGGATGCAGTTCAATGTGGATATGGCCGTACCGGCAAATTTTATTCCCATGATTATGCGGGCGTAGACGCAGATATTTATTCGATGGCAAAAGGAATGGGAAACGG
>JBDTKB010000078.1:0-3184 GCA_039935555.1 Ginsengibacter sp.
AATTATGTTGAAGCAATAAATCAACATCCGGCTCATTATTTTAGCCATATTTTTGCGTTTGATACATGCGAATAATTACCGGAAAATATGGAGGCCGAAAAATTCATCCACCATCCAAAATGCCCCATACGAGGCCAACAACGGATGTGGCCAAAGAAGGGTTGTTTAATATAATTGAAAATAACCTTAGCATAGATGGATTAAAAACGCTCGACATTTTTGGCGGCACAGGCAGTATAAGTTATGAACTTGCCTCAAGAGGAGCTAAAGACCTTACGCTGGTTGAACAAGATCCAAAGATGTATGCGTTTATAAAAAAGAATATCGAAGATTTAAAAATTGAAAATTGCCAGGTTTTAAAAATGGATGTTTTTAGGTTTTTGGAAATAACAAACGAGGCATATGATTTTATTTTTGCCGGTCCGCCTTACGCGCTCAAAAATATTGATGATCTTCCTGTCATCATAAGGGAGAAAAAATTGCTCACCACTAACGGTTGGTTCATACTCGAACATACGCCGGCAAATAATTATAAAAAAGAACCGTTGTTCAAAACAGCAAGAAATTATGGAACCACGATTTTTTCGATCTTTGTAAATACATAAATTCAATGAAACCGATTTTTATTACAGGAACAGGAACGGGAGTAGGCAAATCTTTAATTGCCGCCATTGTTACGGAAGCATTGCAGGCAGACTACTGGAAGCCAATACAGGCGGGCTATGGGGAAGGGACTGATTCGCTATTAATCACGCAACTTCTTTCAAATAAAAAGTCGCATATCCATCCGGAATTGTACAGGCTCAAAATGCCTGCATCACCCCACATTGCGGCAAAGGCCGAAGGAAAAAAAATTAAAGTAAAAGATATTATTAAGCATTTACCGGTAACAACAAATCAATTAGTTATAGAAGGTGCCGGTGGCCTTATGGTGCCGGTAAACAAAAAGGAATTTGTATTGGATATTATTAAAAAATTAAAGGCGCGCGTTATAATCGTTAGCAAGAATGAGCTTGGAAGCATCAATCATTCTTTAATGACCGCGGCAATTTTAAAAAAAGAAAAGATAGATGTTGCGGGTTGGATATTCAACGAAGAATATTTAAATTATGAAAAAGAGATAACTAACTGGAGCGGCTACCCGCTGATAGATTCGGTAAAACATTTGCCGCTAATTTCCAGGGAAACAGTTAAAGCAGAAGCTGACAGGATTTGGAAAAATCTTCAAAAATTTCTATGACGAAAGCAGCTCTTAGAAACGTTTATAAAGAAAAAAGAAAGCAACTTCCCATCGGGGATGTTGAAAAATTAACTGACCTCATCCTTATTAATTTTCAAAAAATAAACCTTCCTTTTATTTCCGTTGCACATACTTATTTAGCGTCTGAAAAGCTGGGAGAGATAGACACATCCTCAATTACGCGTTATTTAGAATTTAAGAATCCGGGTTTAAAAATTTTGGTTCCCAGGATTGATAAACTTTCCGGCGACATGCATCATATACATTATCACGATGAAGTTGAATTTGAATACAATTCATTTGGAATAGCAGAACCGGTAGGAGGAGAAAAAATTTCAGCAAATGTAATTGATCTTGTTTTAGTTCCTTTGCTTGCCTTTGATAAGCATGGAAACAGGGTTGGTTACGGTAAAGGTTTTTATGATAAATTTTTATCTGAATGTAATGAAGAAGTAATTAAAATAGGGTTAAGCTTTTTTGAGCCCGAGTCTCAAATTAATGACATCAATCAATATGATATACCTTTAAATTATTGTGTAACACCAAAACACGTGTTTGATTTTACAGGTAACCAGCAAATTTTTTAAGAAAAAAATACCGTTACACAGAGGGTCATTTAAAAGCAATAAATTTCGATGCTCAAAAGTTTTCGTTACATATTATTTCCGTTTTCAGTTATCTATGGCTTTATAATTTGGATACGCAATAAATTATTTGATGCAAAGATTTTGCGCTCAGCAACTTTTAATTTCCCATTAATATGCGTTGGAAACCTTGCTGTGGGCGGCACGGGGAAAAGCCCCATGACCGAATACCTGATAAGGTTGCTGCACGCGAAATATAAAGTTGCCACAATGAGCAGGGGCTATAAACGGAAAACAAAAGGCTTTGCCATTGCTGATGAGAACACAACTGCTATTGATATAGGTGATGAGCCAATGCAGTTTTATAAAAAATTTCCGGATGTGGTAGTATCCGTTGCGGAAGAACGCGTTGTTGGTATTCCTCAATTGCTTCATGCGAAACCCGCGACGCAGGTAATCATTCTTGATGATGCATTTCAACATAGGGAAGTAAACGCAGGATTAAATATTTTACTTACTGAATACAGTGATCTTTATACTAGGGATTTTATTTTGCCTGCAGGCGATTTGAGAGATGTAAAAAGCAGCAGCAAACGAGCGCATATAATTATAGTTACAAAATGCAAGTCGCATTTGGCAGAGGAGGAAAAACAAAAGATCATTAAAGAGTTAAATCCTTTGGAAACGCAGAAAATTTATTTCACAAAAATAGAATATGCGAGCCCTTACCATTTATTTACGAAAGAGCCAAGATTCCTGGAGGCTAACGACAATATTTTACTGGTGTCCGGCATTGCCAACCCTAAGCCTTTAAAGGAAGTATTATCATCGTATGCGGCTACTTACGAAATACTCCAGTTTAAGGACCATCACATTTTCAGCGTTGATGACCTTGGGGAGATTAAAAGCCAGTTTTCAAAAATAGCTGCGCAAAATAAAATTATTCTCACAACAGAAAAAGACGGCGTCAGGCTGGCCAAATTTGAACGTGAATTAAAAGATTTGCCCGTTTATGTGTTCCCGATCCGGCATAAATTTCTATTCGGCGAAGAAGATCAATTTGATCACCAGGTTCTTTCGTTTGTGGAAAGTTATCAGCCAATTGAACTGCCGGAAGAAAATCCGGCAGAAAATCAATAATCGTATTTTACCATTGCCTGGGCAAAAGACACTTGCGTATTTAAAGACAAATCAGAATCGTTTGGCACGGGATCGATTATTGCTACGCCGCCTATCGGCTGCCAGCCAAGGCGTATATTTTCTTTAACCAGGCTTTCAAACTTTTCAACTCCTTTAGAACTTATAATCACTACGTAATCAAAAACTTTACTCATTGTAAGAATATTTTATGGGTTATTTT
>JBDTKB010000079.1:0-10825 GCA_039935555.1 Ginsengibacter sp.
CGCATTGTAATTGTCGTAAATTAATTCGTTAGTTTTTGGATAGAGATCCCAAACAAAATCTCTTAAAAATAAAACGGTATCCTTGATGTTATTATCAAATGGAACAAGAAATTTAAGCAGATCGGTTTTTTCTTTTTTACTCATTTATTAAAATTTTTTAAGCATTTAAAAATGGTAATCGCATCAATTATTTACTCTTTTTTATACAATCATTTGTTAGATGAAAATGGCATTTATTTTATTAATAACCAGTTTAATAAATTTAATCTTTGGATTGAGTATGACAAAAATTAATCGTCAAATTTCCGGTGAAGTTTAGTGATATAATAAAATATTCACTTTAACAAAAAAGCTTTACCACTTTTTTTCTGGCATCATTTTGGGCTTTCTGTACAAATATTTTTTTAAACTATAAAAACTTACAAAAATGAATTCTATTAAATTAAAAGCAGGGTTTTTTGCAATCGGCTTGTTTTCAATGACCGCGATATTTGCTCAGGATACTACAAAAA
Organism: Ginsengibacter sp.; assembly: GCA_039935555.1. Classification (GTDB taxonomy): domain Bacteria; phylum Bacteroidota; class Bacteroidia; order Chitinophagales; family Chitinophagaceae; genus Ginsengibacter. The sequence continues at coordinate 513 of JBDTKB010000079.1, forward strand.
TGCCTAAGCGAGACACTACAAAGATGCCAAAGGCCGACTCAACAAGTATGGTAAAAATGAAAGGCGCAAACACGGTAAGTAACACTTTCTTTACAAGCCCGGAGCTTATTGTAACTAATAATAAGTCATCTGCAAAAAAGGAAAAAGCCTCCAGAAAAATTAGCTAATTCAAGGTACTAAAATCTGAAAAGTAGGAATAGGGAATATGGTTTTATTTAAATATTGGAAATGTTATTTAAGTGTGATCATCATTCCCTGTTTCTTTTTATTCTTTTTTTGAAGTCAAGATAATCCAGGTAATAAATTACTTTAATGGAGAGATTATTATTTTGAGGCGAAGCAATTGTTTGGCTAAAATTTTTGAAATAAGGGTTAGACGCGTTTTCATTATTCAAAACTCCCTGCTGCTTCCAGGCAATATTTATAAAACTTCCGGGAGCAAACTCTAACGTGTACAATGCATCAACATTAAAAAAGTTGATGTTGTTATCTGTCTTTATAACATCGTTATGAATAGTGGGAGAGAGGTTGCCATCGGGCATAAGATCATACAATTGCTTGGGAACAACTTTGCTCCAATAATGCCGTGCTCTAAACGAAATACCCGAGCGGCTGTTGAAATTATATTTAAACGACATGATGTTCTCGACTGTTTTTAAATCACGACGTGAAAAAATTATATCCGTTACGGAGTTGTTTACTATATATTGGCTGTAATAGCCGGCATCGTTAATTGTGGGGTTGTAATTTAAAGTTTCAGTTATAGAAAACTTATCACTAAAACGATAGCGTTGTGAAAAATTAAACTGGTAATTAGGGCTGTGAAAAAGGCTCCTCATCGCATAAAACAAATTTAAATTCGCGTAGTATTTTTTTGCGCTATTGGTTTCTATTGAAGGGTTTAATTGCAGCCGCGTCGGTGACCGAAATGAAAAGCCCTGGGTGCGTGGTTCATAAAAATCATTTCCATGGGGAACATAGCCAACAAACATCGATACCAACCATAGGTTTTTCATTTGCATGTTAGCGTTAACGTTAGTAGTAAACACCTGGAAATTCCCGTTAACTTTTTGTCCGGGTATTTTATTGTAAAGCATGCTATAATAAGCGTTATAATTTATCCGTATACTATTATACCATGATTTTGGCTTTAGCCAACTGTAACCTGTATATAAATAGTGGTCTAAATAGTTATTGTAAAAAAGAATCCCCATGTCATTGATGTTATATTTTGAGTCCGTTGCATCTTCTAATATTTGGTATATCCAGTTGCCGCTTGTTTTGGAAAATTGAAATTGGTGGGCATGGCCGATAGATGTCTTTTGTGAGTTTCCATATATTTCACTTATAGCGAGTTTTCCATTTATTTTATAGGTATTTTTTTTATTGTTAAGATCAAATAATGCTGCCGTAGCGTTAGCATTATAATAATCCCCATCGCGGGTAACATTGGTGTTTATAAGGGAAACAGCGGAATTATTTTTTAGCGTCTGATCAAAAACGATGATGTTATAATTGGCAAGCGGGGTTGTTTTGATATTCCTTTTAACGCCTGCATCATTTTCAACCTGGGCATACATGGGAGCGGTAATTGCGTTAAAAAATCCAATGCCAAGACCTCCTTTGGTTCGCCCGGAAACTTTGGTGCCGTTAATTAATTTTGACTCCAGCGGGTTCTTAATAAAGTGTTCCCCTGCGTGAATGTGATCGGGCGCGGCTGACGTATCCTGAACGTCGTAATAGCGCAATGGTTGTGCGCCGATTCGCCTTGAATAGAAAAGATCTCCCTTGCTAAATAACTCCGTCCCTTCGGTAAAAAAAGAACGGTTCTCATTATATTTTACTTCGAATGGCGAAAGATTTAAAACCTGGTTATCGCTCTGCACCTGGCCAAAATCCGGTATTAAAGTCATGTCCAAAGTAAAGCCTTCGCTAATGCCATATTTCACATCCATGCCGCCATTTACTGATGAAGTCCAATCTTTAACGCCGGCTGTTTTATAAGGATAGTGATTTAAATAAGTAGAAAAATAAGGAGAAAATGACAATCGAAGGGGAGCCTGAATTTTTTCAATTCCCGTCCAAAATCCTTCCTGGTTCATGAGCCCGTTAACCTTAGGGTTAACGGCGTTCCAAAAATATTGCTGGCCTGTTTTATTGCGGCGCCTCGTAAAATTTAAACCCCAGGATTGGTTTGCCTGGTTTGAAAAACGCAAGGCAGAATAAGGAATGCGCATTTCAAAGCTCCATCCATCTGCGTGTACTTTCGCCGCACTGGTCCATACAGCGTTCCATGTTGGATCTTCGCCCTGGTTAGAATTGGAATATTTTGCATCGTATTGTTCTCCATAAGGAGTTACATAAAATCCAACGCCATTGATCTTATCACTATAGGTATCGAAGATAACTCCAAGAAAATCGTTTACTCCAATCACATCTCTGCCAACTAATTCTTTCGAAATACTATCTTTCGTTTGTTCATAACAATAGCCACCCACGTACACTGAATTGTTATCATACAAAAGGTAAACAACTGTTCTGGAGGTAGCGGCTTCAGGCTTCCCAAAATCGGGCCGATACTCTATAAAATCTTTTGCGGGAAGGGCTGCCTTCCACGCGGCTTCCTCAAGATTGCCATCAATTTTAATAACCGATGTTGTTCTTTGTGCAACTAATTTTTTTGGGGCTGATTGTGCATTTGCAAAAAATGAACATAAAAAAAGAAATATAAATAAGCAGGAGATCCTCATGGAAATGATTTTCAGGCATAAACCTAATATAATAATGTGCCTCCACTTCTCCGTTCATATAAAAGTTATTTATTTGTATTTTCATTAACAAAAAACAATGCCTAAACTACAAAACTTCCTTGGACCCAATCTTAGCAAACCTCTTCTTTGTAAACTAATTTATTTTAAAATTTAGTAAGTCAATGCTCTTATTATTAATTCAACCATTTACTTTTTTTTGACTGCAACCGTCGCAAGTAAATTAAAACAGGTCAACATTTGAAAATGCTGTTTTTATTTCAGAATTTAGTGACGGATAATCCTTTCCCTACAAAAAACGCTTCCTCTTTTCCAAAGAATAATGTAAAATTTAGCCTTCTGCTAAATCATCTTTTATACTTCTTTAAATAGCTTAATGAAAAATATCTCTTTTAGTAGAAATAATATTGCTGTAATAATTACGCTCGCATTTGTGCTCTTTTGCGGAGCTATTTATTTTTTTATCTACGTGCCCGCAAATGAAAAAGCGCTGCAGCAACAACGCTTCAGAACGTTACAAAACATTGAAGAAAACATCCACAAAAAAATCGGTAACAGCGTCGGGTTAATGAATAACCTTTTGAGGGATACTGTGGATGTAAATTATATCGATTATCTAAATGCAAATTCCAAAGAGAAATTTACGCTGGCATTGCCAAAAGCAAATACCCGGGAAAAAATAATATTAAAAGATATAAATGATAGTGACTACACGATCAATGTAAACAATTTAACGCGCCAGATTATTTTAACGTTGACGAAAAGAAATATTACTGCAAAGGATACTTCAAGCTATTCGTTGCAAATGAAATGGAGCTTTAAACAATTTGTTGAATTGTTGTTGCCTAAAAATGTATTTGATCAGTATATTATTTTTAGTGATGGGGAGGTGGTTTACGAAACCTTTCCTTCAGGATTAAATTATTTTAAAGATTCGCTGATAGATAAAAAAAATGGAATTGTCACGTCGATCGTCAAGCCTCTAAATGTAAGTGGCACCGATTATAAACTATTCTCACAACCGGTAAGTTTTACAACCGATAAATTATGGGTGATTACCGGCCTGCTTTCCAACACGCGGTATGAACAGGAAAAAAGCCAGTTGCCCACAAACGGAGTGCTTCTTTTGGTAACTTTTGTGTTCATAATTATCGTGACGTTTCCATGGTTTAAGTTATACCAAATGGGAAGTAAAGACCGGCTAACAATCGTGGATGGAATTTCATCTATAGCCGTTTCTATGTTATTAATGTCGCTGATTTTTATTGCCTTTTTCAAATATGATTTTGTTTTCAAACATGACCCGGGCCCCAATTCCAGGGATACATTGTCTGCCCAAATCAAAGCCTCTTTTCAAAACGAAATTAAAAACGCCTATAATCATATGAATGCATTTGAAAATGCAATTAAGGCGTCGCCTGAAATTTTAAATGATATTATTAATCTTGATAATGACAGCATCTCCTTTAAAAACGGCAGTACATCTCCAAACCTTAAGCAAGTGGAGGCTATAGCCAAAAGTTGCGATATTAACCAGGTATTTTGGCTTGATAAAAATGGAAATGAAAAAGTAAACTGGATATCAGCCCGCATGGGCGCGCCACATGGCAATTTTAAAAACAGGGAATATTTTAAGAGAGTTGTTAATCACCAGGAATATTTTTTAGATAATGATACAACGAAAAAATATTACCTCGACCAGATTACATCATGGACAACCGGAACGTTTACCTCGGTGCTCTCAGTTCCATCGGCAATTAAAGACAAGTCGATAGGTGCTGTGTCTTTTAATATCACGAGTCTTCATCATCCCGTTTTGCCAGTTGGATATTCATTCGCCATTATAGATAAAAACGCCAATGTTTTATATCATTCTGATGAAAGCAGGAACCTGAATGAGAATTTGCTGGATGAGTTTTCAGAGAAGGAAGCGTTAATAAGCAACATAGAGGCACGGACTAACGGTGAATTTGATACCAAATATTTCAATAATAAATATGACGTTAGCATCAGGCCTGTTAAAGATCTTCCTTACTTTATTGTAATTTTTGATGCTGTTTCTTTTAGCCAAACCAGCGAAACAGAAATATATAGTTTCACAATTTCGATGATGCTGTTGTTTTTCGGGTTTTTAGTTTTTGAACTTTTTGTTGTGTTAATCGTTTCATCCAAGCGCTCGTTTTTTAAAAGACAGCAATACGATACAAGTTGGATCGGCCCAAAGATTCCCTCTCACCACCAATATAACCTTGCCATCATTTTTAATATTTTGGTTATCATATTAGTAATCGCATTTTTCTGGTTTAGTACTTTTCTAACTTACCTCTATATTTTATTATTCTCTGTAACTTTTATATCTATTTTCTTAACGGCTCTTTTTGCGTTGCGATATAAAAACGAAAATGCTACTGACAATTACAGGTTTAAAATGCTAACCCTACAATGGCTTTTCGTTTTTGTATTTATTATTGATGTTGCCGCTATACGAACGCTCAATGGTGGCAGTTTCGTAGTATTAATTATTTATGAAGTTTTGACATTTGCTACGGGATGGATCTTTTTTAAAAATGGCGACCAGGTTTTGAACTGGCTAAGAAGAAAAACCAGCAGCAATGGTTTATCAAAATGGAATTTTAAAAAAAGCTTTTCAGCGATGGGGTTAACACGCTTATTAATTACAAGTGGCATACCCGTAATTTTCTTTTATATAACTTCTTATAATTTTGAACAGAATATTACGATACGTTACCGCCAACTGCAATATGAAAATCAGTTATATAATAAATTAAATGGCAAGTTTCCCGACACCATACAAATGACCGACGGTATTTTTAAAGGCATTTATTACGATGGAGCGGCGATAAAAAATATTTCCTTTACTGATGCTGCGGCACCGGTAAAATATTCGAAGGAAGAGAATATTACGGCAAACATTCTTGGGCTATTTCGTATAAACATTAGTGCTGAAGCTGTTAAAGAAGAAAAATTTTATACTGAAAATGCCGCTGATACTTCTTTTTTTTATAATCAATTATTAAAAGAGGCATCTAAAAAAAATAATCAAACAATCTCCTATTTTAAATCAAATGCCCCGGGCAAATATCTTGCTATTTCTGCATCAGGATTGAATTATAAATTCCCATCAGTATTTAAAAATTATTGGTTTAACGGCTTATTATTTTGGGTATTATTATTTTTCACGATAGGCCTTTTTTATTTAATTATTTATAAAATTGTCAGGAAGTTATTTTGTCTCGGTTTACCTGATCTTTCCGCCTGGGATCCGCTGGATGAAAAAATGATAACAAGTTCGGCTTTGAATAAATTGCTTTTTATAATAGGGTTGCCGGGATCTGGTAAGCTTAACCGGGTATTAGATAAAATTAATAATGGAGAAATTACAAATGAAAATGTGCCGCTTGTTCACAGGGTTGATGATGATGCCGCAAGCAATGTATATGTCGCGGACCTCATCAACATTCCGGATTATGGCGATAACAGGGAAACCGATACAGCCTGGTTAGATTTTAAGGCCAAAGCTTTTAATACAAAAAACAAATTAATTATTGTCACACATTTTGAGTACAATATACAGGATACAGTTACTAATCGCCTTAAATTAAATCTTCTTGAAAACCTGATGCTTGATAGCAAGGCCAGTATAATTATTTTATCTACGGTTCACCCGGTGTCATTTCTTGATTCTATGACGGAGCAGGCAACAGATGAAAATGACAAATCTTCATCCGGCCAGGATCTTGAAAGATGGCATGTATTATTAGGCCATTATCGCATCATTATATTTTCCCTGCAACATATTGAAATGAATGAGCACGTAAATTATCTTGAGGCCATTTATAAGGAAACACAACAAACACATTTTTTAATTAAAACCCAGCCGTACGCCATTGCTATTGCCAACCAGTTAACAAAAGGTGGCAAAGAGGTAAATGCTGATGAGCTTGCCTTGAAGTTGCAGGCGATGGCACATTATTTTTATATGTACATTTGGGAGTCGCTCACCAAGGAGGAAAAGTTTCTGTTGTACGATCTTGCAGAAGACAACCTGGTAAATGCATTTGATGATTATGACCTGAATATGCTGCTCGCCAAAGGCGTGATTATACGTCCCGATGGTTCGCTTAAGTTATTTAATAATGGCTTCCGAAATTTTATACTAACGGCCATTGGAAACACGGAGTTAACAAAAATAAAAAATAATATAAAAGACAATGGAAACTGGAGCAAACTAAGAAGTCCGCTGGTAATAATTATGGTTGCAATACTTAGTTTTTTAGTTGCGTCACAACAGGAAATCTACTCAAAGCTGATCTCGTATGTTGCAGCGTTGGTAGCAGGCGTTCCTGTTATTCTTAAATTATTTTCCTTCTTTAGTAAGAGTGATCAAAAAAATAGTTGAGATATGCTGCATGCAATCGAAAAACTAATAGGGCATCTAAATGCCAATCTCGTCATGATATTTCAATTGGAATTGCAAAGATTTCTTTCACAATGAAAGCGGGTTTTTATTAAAATAAAATGCGGGTGGCTATGAAATATTAAATGAAAAGAAATGACATTTGTAACGAGTTAAGACCACACTTAAGTTGCGGCATGTATACTCCAGGACAGATGCATCAACATATTAATACAACCCCAAAAAAACTAAAAGCAAATATGCTGTGGGAACAAATATTTTTAAATAATTTCAATTAAAAAAACGTCAACTTTTTTCAGGACATGACATCCCTAAAATATGAACCAACTTTTAAAATTTCTGATTGCATTCACCTTTGTGGTAAACTTTTCCTTATCTGCCATTGCACAAAAAATAGACATATCTCCTTTAGATGCTTATTGGAAATTGATTGAACCGCTTAAACATGGTGACTCGTTATCTGTAAGCGATTGGGAAAAATTTTTGCAAATTGAATCAAACCAGATTTATGTAGAAAATCAAGGATTTGATAAAGACTATCTTGAACGATTAAGAAAAGCAATTCAGGTTGTTTACATGCCGAGGTACGACAGCCTTTTGCAAGCAAGGGTAGTTGCCATTAATAAAGACCCGACATCTTATTGGCTAACCTACAAAGTTTATGTGTACAAGGTGTACGAGAACGACTTAAAAAAGTATGAAACGCAGATTATGCAACGCTCTTATTTAGATTCAATTTATAAAAATGCGTTTAATTGGCTGCCTGCCCAATTTCAAAAAAAGGATACTTCCGTCAGCATTCGTTTTTTAGGGATTGAAAACGATGCCATTGCTGGTGGGGGTCTCATCATTGCAACACTTTGGAGTGCCTATAATCAAGACAAATTAAAAATGGGCATTTTAGGCGGGCATGAAATGCACCACGTTTTACGAAAAGAAGTTGAATTTAAAAATGTATCGGAAAATGACAGAGGGATCATTTATGTGCTGAATAATATTTTGAATGAAGGAACTGCCGATATGATTGACAAAGCCTATGACATTGCTCACGATGATGAACTGCCCATTGGTTGCAGGTTTAAAGAGTTTGAATTGTTTCAGGCCGACAGTATTGTTAAACAAATTGACAGCAGCATTATAAAAATGGAACAATCGCAAGGCAAAATATACAAGACAGAAAAAAATTATCGTGACTTACTCCGCTGGACAAGTGGCCATTGCCCCGGCTATTATATGACCGACATTATTGTGAGAAATGGATTTAAGAAAGAGTTACTAAAAAATATTCAAAACCCTTTTTATTTTATCTATTTATATAACAGCGCAGCAAAAAAGGACATTACAAAACCTTCTATGTTTACAACAGCATCGATCAACTATATCAAACTGCTTCAACAAAAATACTGGCTTGTAAAATAGTACTGCAGGCAACAATCAGTTTTGCACAGGGCTGACCTGCTAACAATCAGCATTAGTAAATGTTTCAGCCATAGCTCCATCTGACATAACTCTATTGAACGAGAGTAATAATAATGAACAATTATTTATAAATTTGGCAACAACTCCGGCAGATGAAATTCTATTATCCCGCCTGCGCAAGGCTTTACCGTTGGCTGCTATTAGAGCAGAATGGCAATTAACTTAGTAAGCAAAATGATCTATAATTACAAATAGACCAACGAATTTTAAAACAAATAAAAATGACACAAACAATAATGTTTAAAAAAGAAATCTTACATTTTATTTTCATTTTCCTAATTCCTGTATCCCTTTTTTCTCAAACTAAGCCAGATGTAATGAGTAAAGCTGTACAAGATTCATCAAAATCGATAACGATTCACCAGGAAGTAAATTTTAGAGTAGCCCCACAGAAGGTTTATCAGACCTTACTTAACTCAAAAGAGTTTAGTGCTAGTACAAAAAAATCTTTTAATGCTTTTAGCGAAAAGTCAGCTATTATTGATTCTAGTGTCGGAGGTATTTTCTCCTTGTTTGACGGACATATTATTGGCAGAATTTTAGAGCTAGTTCCCAATCAGCGGGTTGTAGAAGCATGGCGTGTGGTAGATTGGCCAGCCGGTAAATATTCTATTGTACAATTTCAACTTACTTCTCAGGGTTCAGGAACACACTTATCATTTGACCATATTGGGTTTCCGGAAGGTCTGAAAGAACATCTATCTACGGGATGGCAACAACATTATTGGGATGCTCTCAATAATTACTTTCAATAAGAACTTAAAGTTGACTACCAAATATACTGACGAAGAGATGAACATTACTCTTGCAAACGAAACGGACATTGAAGAATTAACTCAAGTTGAAATTGAAACTAAAAAGCAATCAATTCCAGAATGTATAGAAGATTATGAAATTGATTATTCTTCAAGACTTTGTCGCTGGCATACATATTTTAAAAAACGATCACCGCAAACATCAAAGCCAGAAAGAATAATTTTGAAAGTGGTAAATGACGAAAACAAAATTGTTGGCTATTTGGCAGGACATCTTACAACTCGTTATAACCTTGACGCAGAAATTCAATCGTTTTGTGTTTTAAAACAAGACCAAAAACAAAAGATTGGAACAAGATTGTTGACAGAATTTACAAAGTGGTTAATAAAAATGAATGCGAGAAGTTTATGTGTTGGCTTTAAACCAGAGAATAAATACAAAGCCTTTTATTTTAAGCATGCTGGACAATACTTAAATGAACATTGGATTTATTGGTAAGACACGACTCAATTATTGCAAAAGTTATTGATAAAAATTTGATTTGCTTATGTTGACAAAAAACTACAGCAGCCAACAAGCAGTTGTGAACAAGCGGGGATGACTTGCTAACAATCAGCATTGGTGCATGTTTCAGCCATAGTTTTATCTAACATAACTCTATTGAGCAATAGTAATAACAGTGAATAATTATTTATAAATCAGGCTACAGTTCCTGCAGAAGGAATTCTATTACCGCCGCCTGGGCAAAGCTGTACCGTTGGTGGCAATGCGATTTGACAGTTCTCATTATCAAAAATTAAACAATGACAAATCTTGTTTATTTATCACCTTTTTTTATTGTTGCAAACTTGAAGGCTTCAGTTTCATTTTAT
>JBDTKB010000080.1:0-6277 GCA_039935555.1 Ginsengibacter sp.
TACAATTTAACTATACTGAGATGAATGATGTAATGCAAATTTTAAAGCAATATAATTGTACAATACATAAAAATGAGATGCAACTATTTTGCCATGTAGAAACTGGCATTCCCAAATATAGACTAACGGAAATATTTTATGCGCTAGAAAAAATTCAGCATGTCAAAATAGAAAAAATTTAAAAAATTTAACGCAGGGTCTATAAAATTATATCAAACGTGCTTTCATTTTCAACTTAATTAAAACGATCACTAACTATTAATTCTTTCCGTCCTTCAGCATATTTATAAAAACCTTCACCAGTTTTAATACCTAAATAATTTGCGTTTACCATATTCGTTAGTAACGGGCAGGCAGCATATTTTGGATTTCGAAAACCATGGTAAAGTACTTCCAATATTGAATGACAAACATCAAGGCCAATAAAGTCTGCCAATTGTAAAGGGCCCATTGGATGCGCCATACCCAATTTCATTACGTTATCAATTTCCTCAACGCCTGCAACGCCTTCGTATAAACTATAAATAGCCTCATTTATCATTGGCATCAGGATGCGATTGGCGATAAAGCCCGGATAATCGTTTACCTCACAAGGAATTTTACCCAGGGTTTTACTTAACTCAATTATTTGCCGGGTAACATTTTTGTCGGTGCTATATCCATCAATAATTTCCACCAGCTTCATCACCGGAACAGGATTCATAAAATGCATGCCAATTACGAGCTGGGGCCGCTTAGTAGCGGAAGCTATTTTAGTTATTGAAATTGAAGAAGTATTGGTTGCGAGAATACAATTTTCAGGGGCTTCGTCATCTATTTGTTTAAAAATTTTCATTTTCAAATCGATGTTTTCTGTAGCAGCTTCAACAACAAGCTCAACGTTTTTTACACCAGATGCAAGCGAAGTAAAATTTGAAATGCGGCTTAATGTTTCAGCCTTAACCTCCACTGAAATTATATTTTTAGAAACCTGCCTGTCAAGATTTTTTGAAATCAACTGCGTTGCAACATCCAGTTGTGCTTGCGAGACGTCGATGAGATTTACTTTAAATCCAGCCTGGGCAAATACATGCGCAATGCCATTTCCCATTGTTCCTGCACCTATTACGGCAACTGTTTCAATCATACAAAATTTTAAATAAAATGTAAAAGTAGTTGAATTTAAATTTTGCATCTTCCCTGAAATAATTCATCAAAAAATTGCCTTTCAACAATTTTAAAATTGTTAAGATTTTTATATTTCTACAAAGACTTTAAACCTTTGTAATAATTTTCCATCTTATTCAATAAACAATTTTATGAAAAAGCTTTTCTCAACAGCAGGTATTGTATTAACGTTATCCATTTTTATTTTCGGATGTGGCCCTTCTTCTTTAATTGTAACCACGCGGCCCCAACCCCCGGTATATGCCAGGCCAGTTTCTCCGGGCGTAAATTTTGTGTGGGTAGAAGGTGAATGGGTAAGAAGCAGAAACGGATATGTTTATAGAAAAGGTTACTGGGCACCGCGCCACGGAAGGCATTACAATTACGCACCAGGCCGCTGGGAACAACGAAGAAGCGGATGGGTTTGGATACAAGGCCACTGGTAATATCCGCAAGTGATAATAAAATTTTGATGCAGCTTTTTAAGTCATGCATTGGCATAAATATTGATTTACCATGAAGAGCAATTCAAATTCTCTTATGCAAAAATTGCTTTTGCTTTCTTTAATTTTTCTTTCTTCAAGTGTATTTTCCCAGCGGAGATTTGACCCTACTGCTGATCATGAAAATTTTTTCAGGATAGGCGCAAAGGCCGGCGTGAACATTAATAAAATAAACGGGCAGTCTTATCAATCAGGGTTTAACTATAATTATTTGTTAGGCGTATTTATGCAGTTTAATTTTTCAAGAACTTTTGGTCTTCAACCTGAAATAAATTTTGTTCAGTCTTCATCTGAATTTTCAAATGATGCGACTACTATTTACGATGATCTGTTTCTTGATGGTAGCCAAAAAAAAGCAAAACTTGATTATCTAAAAGTTCCATTGTTACTAAATATTAATGTAGGGCCAAGTAAAAGAGTAAAGCTTCAACTTGGCCCCCAGTACGGAAATGTATTGAAGCAAACCGTAGACAGTTTGAAAATTAATGGTGACATTTTTAAAAGAGCCGATTGGTCTGCAGTTGGCGGACTTTGGCTTCAAATTCCATTTATAAATTTAGGAGCGAGGTATGAGCTTGGCTTAAGTAATTTAAACGATATCGATAATCAACAAAAATGGAAAAGCCAGGCCTTTACTATTTTTGCAGGATTCACTTTTTAACTCCACATATATCAGTTCTTATTTTTTGCCCCGTTGCTAACGGGGCATTTTGTTGTATTTTCAAGTAAGGATTAAATTTATTTTTATGCAGCAGATTGCTATCGAGAATTTATTTCTCATAGATATAGAGACAGTTTCCGGCGTACAGCATTTTCAATTATTGGATGATGAATGGAAGGAACTCTGGACGGAAAAAATTTTGAAAAGCCTTCCGCCTGACACTACTCCTGAAGAATATTATCCTAAACGCGCAGCTATACTGGCAGAATTTGCAAAAGTAATTTGTATAAGCACTGGATATTTTAAAAAAGAAAACAATGAATGGCAATTAAGAATAAAATCTTTTTATTCTGAAAATGAAAAAGAAGTTCTTGAGAGCTTTATAAAAATGCTACATCAACTGCATGCTAAAAATGCAAGATGGGTTTTTACCGGCCACAATATCAAGGAATTTGATATCCCTTTTTTATCAAGAAGAATGATGGTAAATGGTATGTCTATCCCACCTTACATTGATTTTCAAAACATGAAACCCTGGGAGACGCCCGTTTTGGACACATTGCATCTTTGGCGGTTTGGTGATTATAAACATTACACTTCTCTCAAACTTCTTGCTGCTACGCTGGGCGTTCCTTCTCCAAAAGATGATATTGATGGCAGCAAAGTAGGTGAAGTTTTTTGGATAGAAAAAGATCTAAATCGAATAGCGGTCTATTGCCAAAAAGATGTAGCCACCGTAGCGAATGTGATACTTAAATTTAAAAATTTACCGTTACTTAAAGAGGAACAAATAATTTTAGTACCTCAATAAGGCGATTCCTAATCTTGAACGCCTTCGTTTAACCAAATAAATTTAAAGAATGAAAACACTCAATTTAAAGACTCAACGACTGGATATATAATCAATTCAGAAACAAAAAATCCTGTTGGTATTTATGTAGATACAGAATCAAAAGATGATGATTATAAAAAGAAAGTGGAAAAAGATCGCGACATCAAAATAAAGGACGGAGATACTAAAATCAAAATCGATGGTGAAATGGGAGAGAAAACTGTGAAAAAACGTTAATCAAATTTGGGCTCTTAGAAATCAGTGCCTTTTATTTTTCTTTTAATATTTCCATTGCCACAAGTTTTCCACTTTGCAATGCGGCATCCACGGTAGAAGGTGAATTTTGCGTTACATATTCTCCGGCAAAATAAAACGTATCCTTATATGGTGTAAGTAAAATCTTTCTTGCTTTTTCTGTCTTCAAAGTAGTGTAAGAATATCCTCCCAAAATATGCGGTTCATCAATCCAGTTCATAATTTCGTAATTGAGTAATTTTTGCTCCAATTCACTTTTCTTTACGAACATTATTGAAGAAAGAGAATCCAGCATAATACTTTCAAATTTTTTTGTAGAAAAACTTTTCATTCGCCCGGACTGTGGACCAGCCAACCAACCAGTAAGTAAGGGAACCATTGAGGGAAATTGTGTCCACCATGTAGGAATAATTTCTTCTGAAAATATGTAAGATGGTGCAGGAATTTTTTTATTTTTTAAGAATTTTTTCTCCAGCCAAAACGTTTTATCAAATTCTAATAAAAACTTGATGACGCCACCATTGCCAATTTTCTTTGCAGCTGTTATATAATTATTGAGCAAAGAAGGAAAACGGATAAAACTCTTATTGTTTTTCCTTGCTTGTAATACTCCGACGGGCACGGCAATAATTATTTTTTTTGAAAAATATTTACCTGATGAAGTGATTACTTCTATTTTATTTGTCATCATTATTTCCTTGACTGGCTCGCCTGTTTTAATAACGGCATCATTTTTAACAGTTGTTTCTTTAAGAAAATTAATTAAGGAGGTATAGCCCGCAACGGGCCTGTATTGGACTCCATCCTCATTTTCCATTTCATTTTTTAAAGATAAAACGCTTACATAATTTGTATCAGCCGCGTCATATCCTTCTACATATTTTTTAAATTGAGTTCTTAAAACGTCATATTTTTTTTTAGAAAAATATTTAACCAAAAAATCATCAACAGTCATGTCTTCATTACACGCTTTCATTTTTTTGATCAACAAATTCCAATGAGGAACCGGTTCAGAATTTACCAACCACTTACCTTTTTCAGCCCTGCAAAACTGACCCTTAATTTTTTCTTTTTTCATCCCGGCTTCCTTAAGCAGATCAAAGGTCGTTTTCAAATTACCGTGAATAAATTCAGCGCCGCCTTCCGCTGGAAACGAGAAATTATTTAGCTGTTGAATTCGTCCCCCCAATTGATCTCTTGCTTCAAGCAATAATATTTTTCTTCCTGCTTCTGATAATATTTTTGCAGCCATCAAGCCGGCTGCACCCCCACCAACTATAATAATATCATACATAAAAATATTTGCGGTTTATAACACTTTGTCTAAAAAAAAGTTCCCCGAAGAGAACTCTATATAAAAATATTTATTCAGAATCAGGCCTCAGCTTCTACATAACTTTCTATTGGCTCACAGGTGCAAATCAGGTTCCGGTCGCCGTAAGTATTATTTACCCTGCTGACGCTCGGCCAAAATTTATTTTGATGTAAATATTCAAGCGGAAAGGCCGCTTGGCTCCTGCTATACGCGTGTTTCCATTCATCGGCGGTTATCACTGTTAAAGTATGCGGGGCATTTTTTAGAACATTATCTTTTTTATCAGCGCTGCCGTTTTCAATTTCCTTTATCTCTTCAAAAATATTTTCAAGTGCATTACAAAAGCGATCCAACTCCGCTTTGCTTTCGCTTTCTGTAGGCTCAATCATTATCGTGCCGGCTACCGGGAAACTTAAAGTCGGCGCGTGAAAGCCATAATCCATCAATCTCTTAGCCACGTCCTCTGCCTCAATGCCTGCCGAGTTTTTAAACGGGCGCAAGTCCACGATAAATTCATGAGCGCATGTTCCACCTTTACCGGTATATAAAATTTTAAAATACTTTTTCAAAACTGTCTTCATATAGTTCGCATTAAGAATAGCATATTCAGATGCTTTGCGGATTCCTTCTTTACCCAACAATTTAATATAAGCATAACTGATTAATAAAATACTTGCCGAACCGTATTGTGCAGCACTCACCGAACCAACGCCTTTGCCTGGCAGAAAAGGAGCTAATTTCTCATTCACACAAATTGGACCCATTCCAGGCCCGCCGCCGCCATGCGGAATTGCGAAAGTTTTATGCAGGTTTAAATGGCAAACATCAGCGCCAATATTTCCTGGCGATGTAAGGCCGACCTGTGCATTCATATTGGCACCATCCATATACACAAGGCCGCCATTATCGTGAATTAATTTGCAAATACTTTTAATGGTTTCTTCAAATACACCATGTGTGGAAGGATAAGTAACCATCAGTCCGGCCAGAGAATCTTTATACTTTTCAACATTTATTTTTAAATCCTCAATATCTATATTTCCCTCACTATCGCATTTGGTTACTACAACTTTAAACCCAGCCATCACGGCTGACGCAGGATTAGTCCCGTGAGCTGAAATTGGAATCAAAATAACATTTCTATGCAAGTCACCTTTGTCTTCATGATAACCTTTTATGGAAAGCAAACCTGCAAACTCCCCCTGGGCACCGCTATTAGGCTGCAGGCTGCAGGCTTTAAACCCGGTAATCGTACTTAATAATTTTTCCAGTTCATTGATTATTTGTTGGTACCCCTGCGTTTGATTAGAAGGTGCGAACGGGTGAATTTTACTAAATTCCGGCCAGCTAACCGGTATCAACTCAGATGCAGCATTCAGTTTCATCGTGCAGGAACCTAAGGCAATCATAGAATGCGTAAGTGATAAATCTTTATTCTCCAGCATTTTTAAATACCTCATCATTTCTGTTTCACTGTGGTAGTTGTTGAAAACAGGATGCGTTAAAAATTGTGAAGTTCTGGTGAGCGGTGTCGGAATATTATTTAATTCAATTTCATGATCAAA
>JBDTKB010000081.1:0-4338 GCA_039935555.1 Ginsengibacter sp.
CAAGTCGGGAATAAGTTATTTGAAAAATATTTGGAAATTGAGAAAAGAGAGATGGAAGAATTTAAGAGCTATTTTTTGTCTCGGTAAATGTAACTGAAAATAAAATTCACCATTTCTTATTATCAATCGTTCCCAAAATATTCAGGTAACTGATATATCTTTCCGGAGAAATTTTATTTTCTTCAACAGCTGCTTTCACTGCGCATCCGGGCTCTTCAATATGCATGCAATTATTAAAACGGCAATCGTTTATCAGCGCTTTCATTTCAGGAAAATAATGGGAGAGTTCATGTGGTTCAATGTCCATCATCGCAAATTCACGTATGTCGGGCGTATTATTTATTTTTGAGATTTATCCGCTTCTGCAATAAATTAAAAAACCGTCTCAAATAAATGAAACGGTTTCTTTTCAATCTTAAAATAAATATTATTCTTTAATCACTTTCACACTATTCCAGTTGGTACCGTCAAATGCCTGGATTGTATACATGCCGCTGATATATCCGCTTAGGTTAATGGTAGTATTCCTAACACCTGAAGGGTAACTATATTGTTTTTTCAAGTTGCCTGTTTGATCAATTACTTTTATGTTATAAATCAGCGTTTCCTTTTTATTCTCTGAGAAAAGAGTATTATTCTGATCAATCGCAATGGATACAGTATTAGAGGCTGGGTTTGGCGATGCAGTAATGGCGCTACAAGTTCTGTTGTAAGTTGTTGTTGCAGAAGCTGTTCCACAAGTATTAGAAACTACAACTTTTAATGTATGAAAACCACAACCTCCTCCATTAATTGTTACCAGGTTTTGATAAGCTGTTTTAACTAATGTGTTATCAACGTACCAATTATAAGGGGTGGGTTCAATCGTGATCACTTCCACATCCATTTGAGTATTTGGATAGGGCGCAATACCATGAATGACAATTGAAGGAGTTTGAGTTCCAACTATTATGGGTAAAGATTTTTGAAGAGAGCCACCACAGGAAGATGAAATTGTTACAAAAATGGTTACATTTCCGTTGGATATTTTAGAAACACTTGCCTGGCTTCCATTACCTATTAGAGTAATCTGAACAATTCCTAAAGGTAATGATGACCAGGTATAAATTGCAGTTCCGCTAAATCCCGAAACGGTATAGGTTGACGGAGTACACAAAGCCGGGCTACCACTTAGCGTAATATTTCCACACAGTGCTGAACAATTCGCTGACTGTGGCACTCCATTCAATTCAGCGGCAATCCAATCGCCATTTCTCCTTTCGATAGAAATATGTTGTTCATTTACTTTTCCATCAAAGTAGGCTGTTATAAAATTTTGGAAAGGAGTATTTTTCGGTGCAGCAGGTGGTGTTGCGCCTGTATATCCTGTTAGGTAATCTGCCTTCGTCAAAATAACATTATTACTTCCAATATCTAAAGCGCTGACTGTAGGTACAAAATTAAAAAGTGGTTGATTAGAAGCAGTTATATTGTATTTGATCAAAGTATTTTGATAAGCGCTGTTCTTTAAATCTAAGTAATTTTTTACATTGTAATAACCTCCTGGAAAATAATCATAAGGAAAAGTGGAAGCATTGGAGCTATAATTTCTATTGGTAAGTGTAGTTGTAACAGGTACGAGCCAAAGTATCTTTTTGGTATATGTTATTTTACCATGATAAATCTGGTTACTATAACCATCAGCCTGAGCATTTATATAAAAATCAAAATTAAAATCATTTCTGCCAGGAATAACTCCTAATAATAGTAGAGGCTGGCCGAGTAAAATACCTGCAGCTGGCAACAGGCTTATACCATATAGGTCTCCAAGAATCCTTGTATTAGCTTTTCCATTATAAGTTAACAAATTATCTCCTGCATTAAATATCTGTGGTTGTCCGCATTCTGAACCATTACTAATCGCAACCTTCCTGAAAGGCGTACCGGTAAAGCCATTGGGATAACCCATATTTTTTAATTCAGTTTGCCATGCAGCATGAGCCGAATTATCAATTGTATTGTACCCGTTTACCCAATTAATCAGCATTTGCTGGGAAGCAGGCTGGTCTGCTAAACTCAATGCAGCAAGAGGGCTCATCCGGCCTCTTATCAGTTGAACAATTTCAACTAAAATGGTAGATACTCCTGCTCTTATATACAAACCCCGTGCATGACGCGCAAGATGCTGATACCCTTCGGGTACATTAGCGCCCTGGTGCGGCGCATCATCGCTTATGTATAAACGTGTATTGTGGTTGAGGCTGGTATTCTCCATATCTATTAACGCATACCGTGCAATTACCCCGCCCATGCTCTGCCCTAAAACCACATTGGGTTGTAGCACTCCATTAAGCGGTTGCTTATTCGCATTTACCCACTGAATAATCGTTTCTAATAAATAAGCATTGCGCTGTAAATAATCGGTTCCGTTTTTCCAGTCAACGTAGATGATATCATACTGGGAAGGAGGACCGCCAATTAAGTTTTTCAAATTAGTTGAGCCACTTAAATTTATCGATTTTAAAAAATCTTGAAAACTACTTTCTCCAAATTTTTCTTCAGGGTGTAATATAGATCCTGGATCATATCCTTCGGCGACTATTAATGGGTTTCTTAAAATATGATCAGGATTTGCATATTGAATAGTTGCATATCCTTTTGCTTTAACGCCCAAATACGATTTGGTTGCGGTAAATGGTGAAGGCGGAAAAACTTCTCCCATAGGCGACATCATTTGATATCCACCTCCCGTACTATAATCCGTTTGTATTACTATCTGGGAATGGCTGTAAAGAATGTTGTGTCGGTTTCGGTTTGTGCAAAAGAGTTTTTGTTAAACAAGCATATCATTAGAATGCTTATAAACATTAAGTAGAATTTTTTCATTGGTTTTATTTTTAAAGGATTTATGATATAATTATTTTGTGAATTGCATATCAAATCGCCCATTTGTAATATGAATAGTATCTACCGTTGTAGAATCAACAACATTGAACCAAAATCTTCCCGATACTATTTGAGTTACTTCATCAAATTTTGTAATTGTCAATTGTCCTCCCAGGTTTGCCTTTGAATATAAATTAATATTTCCGGCACCATTATATCTTAGATATAATCCATAAGCACCACCTTTGTGGTCATCGCCTAAATTAAAAGTTCCCTCAATAATAGGCAGGCTATCGGTATAAATGCCAATTCCTGAAAGATCATTTGTGCTAAACTTATGACTTGCGCTTAACTGAAAAAAGAAACCTTTACTATAATCAGTATTTAAATATTGATATGCGCACTGTAAAATAGGACTTAATGATGGCCCTTTAGGCAAAAAAGCATTACCATCAATTAAACATCCAAAAGTATTAGCCCCAATTTGTGTTTCTGGTGGTAGTTGGTCAACAGGATTTCCGGTTTTATGCTTTTTGCATTCGCTTGTAGTAAGGCCAACAAATAAAATGAAAAAAATAATTAAAGGAGTGTATTTCATGGAATTTTTTTTAAAATATTAGTGAAAGTCTAAAAATGAATTCTGGTAAATTGTCATTATTAAGTCACGAAATTAGTTTAATATTATTATTGAAGAATCAATTCAACAAAAATAAAACTACCCGATTTTTGCTTCCGTATTTTTACGGAAGAATGGATGTAGTCTGCGCATAATTAATAGCAGCCAAAGGCGCAATTCCAATAAGGTTTTCAAGAAGGGAAACTCCATACCAAAGTCTCGCAAAATTTCATAAAGTCCTTTTGATTAATCCACCGGCAAGAGTGTCATTCACATTACCGAAAGAGATTGCTTTATTTTTGGAAACAAATGCACATTAAGTTCTTAGTTTTAGTTTAAAAAATATAACCCAAGTAAAGCAACAGATATGAATGATTCTTACTTTTATATTTCAAACAAATAACGTTTATAGTAAACCAACAAATAACCCGATTTTTTATTTCCTCACCACTTCTTATTATCAATGGTTCCCAAAATATTCAGGTAACTGATATATCTTTCCGGGGAAATTTTATTTTCTTCAACAGCTGCTTTCACTGCGCATCCGGGCTCTTCAATATGCATACAATTATTAAAACGGCAATCGTTTATCAGCGCTTTCATTTCAGGAAAATAATGGGAAAGTTCATTTGGTTCAATGTCCATCATCGCAAATTCGCGCATACCGGGAGTATCAATTATTTTACCACCAAAAGGAAGATCAAACATTTCTGCAAATGTCGTTGTATGTAATCCCTTTCCGCTCCAGCCGCTTACTTCCTGGGTTTTAATAATATTTTTAGGAAAAATGGTATTGATAAAAGATGATTTTCCCACACCGGAATGACCGCTGAGCAAAGTGGTTTTGTCTTTTAATA
>JBDTKB010000082.1:0-4193 GCA_039935555.1 Ginsengibacter sp.
CCGGGGCATGAGCGAAATGTGGTACCAGGCATTACTTACTGCATGCCCGGAACTTGCCGGCGCAATTGCATTGCATCATGGCAGTATTGAGCGCGATCTTAGAAGTTGGGTAGAAGAAAATTTACATAGTGGGAAATTGAAAGCCGTGGTATGTACCGCCAGCCTCGACCTCGGTGTTGATTTTCGTCCAGTCGAGACCGTTATACAGGTAGGTTCACCCAAAGGCGTCGCAAGATTTTTACAGCGTGCAGGCAGGAGCGGCCACCGGCCTGGAGAAATAAGCAAAATATATTTTTTGCCTACCCATTCGCTGGAACTGATAGAAGCCGCCGCATTAAAAGAAGCGACAAATATTAAGCTTATAGAAAGCCGCGATCCAAGAATTTTATGCTTTGATGTATTGATACAATATTTAAGCACGCTGGCTATATCTGAAGGATTTTATCCAAATGAAATTTTTAAAGAAATAAAAACAACATTTTGTTATCGGGATATTACAGAAGAGGAATGGCAGCAGATCTTATCTTTCACAACGGCGGGCGGTGTAGCGCTGCAACAATATGATGATTATAAAAAAATTGAAATTATTGACGGGCTTTATAAAATAAATAACCGGCGAATAGCAATGCGGCATCGCATGCATATTGGAACTATTGTAAGCGACCCGATGCTTAAAGTGAAATTTATAAGTGGCGGTTTTATTGGTGTAATTGAAGAATGGTTCATTGCAAGGCTGACGCCCGGTGATACATTTACTTTGGCCGGTCGCACCCTCGAGTTTGTAATGGTAAAAGAGATGACTGCGATAGTTAGAAAATCCAATGCAAAAAAATCCATCATTCCAAGCTGGCAGGGAGGCCGAATGCCCTTATCCGCTAACCTCGGTTTTATGCTCAGAAAAAAATTTGACGAAGCAGGAATGCTATTGCATAAAAAGGATAAAAAAAATATAGATGAAGAAATAATCCGGTTGCAGCCATTATTTGAGTTGCAGGAATATCTTTCACACATACCAAAACAAAATGAATTGCTCATTGAGCATATTGAAACTAAAGATGGCTTTCATCTTTTTGTTTTTCCTTTTGAAGGAAGATTGGTTCATGAGGCAATGGCAGCGATACTCGCTTATAGAATTAGTAAGATAATGCCTATAACTTTTTCACTGGCGATGAATGACTACGGTTTCGAATTATTAAGCGATCAGCCGATACCGTTAGATGATACAAACTCTTACGAATTATTCTCCCCTGATAATTTATTACAAGATATTCAACGAAGCTTAAACAGTGTTGAAATGGCGAGAAGAAAATTCAGGGACATTGCCGTGATCGGCGGTTTGATTTTCCAGGGATTTCCGGGCGAACAAAAAAAGGCGAGGCACTTACAATCTTCTGCTTCATTGCTCTTTAATGTATTTGCAGAATATGAACCAAATAATCTGCTGCTGAGACAAGCCTACAACGAAGTAATGGAACAACAAATGGAAGAAGAGCGATTGCGGAATATGCTCGAGAGAATTCAAAAAAGTAAAATCATTATCACTTTCCCCAACAGGCTTACGCCATTTTGTTTCCCCATTAAAGTGGATAGTATGCGCGAAAATCTCACATCAGAAAAACTGGAAGACCGCGTAAAAAAGATGCAAATGCAAATGGAGAAATAATTGAACAAATTAAATAGAATACACGAATTAAGAGCACGAATTACACGAATTAAAAAATAATGATTTATTAGTCGAAAAATTATTACAAAATATGTTGCAAAAAAATTCGTGTAATACGTGTTTTACAATTCGTGTAATAAAAAATGTAATTCTTGTCTTCAAAATGTAATTCTTGTCTTACAGATTGTAAATATCTTCGCAGTAAAAAAAATTGTTTCCGCCCCAAAAATTTGTTTTTCATAACCAAACGCTTTGGCTTTCCCCGGCGCGTTGTATTTATTGGGAAGAAGAAAAGGCCTTAATACTTTCTGATCTGCATTTCGGCAAAACGGGCCATTTTAGAAAAGCAGGAATCGGAGTTCCCCAAAGTATTTTTAAAGAAGACCTTCAACGGTTGTTCACGCAGATTCAATTTTTTAAACCTTTGACTTTACTAATTGCTGGCGATATGTTTCACAGTGCCGCCAATAAAGAAATAGATTTTTTTTTAAAATGGAGAAATGATTTGCCCGATGTAACCTTTCATCTTATAAAAGGAAACCATGATGTTCTCTCCGATAAATTTTATGAAGAAGCAAACATAAAAGTGGCCAGGAAAAAATTATCTATCCAAAATTTTTGCTTTACACATGACTTCGCTTCGGAATGTGAAAATGATAAAGAAGAACTCTTCACTTTTTCAGGACACATTCATCCCGGCATTAAAGTAAGTGGAAATGGAAAACAATCGTTTATGCTTCCCTGTTTTTATTTTTCAAAAAAATATGCAGTGCTTCCGGCCTTCAGTATGTTCACAGGGTTGTATAAAATAAGACCATTAAAACAGGACAAGGTTTTTGCCTTAATTGAAAACCAGGTTATAATAATGCAATAGATTTTATTTGATCAGCCTTCGTTTTAATTCTGCATTTATCAATGACAATTCGCGCCCGGTCTGGCCTCCCACCGAAGAATTTTCCTGTGCTCTCCTCATCAGATACGGAATTACATCGTTGATGGGCCCGAAGGGTAAATATTTACTTACAAGGCAACCGGCTTTCGCAAGATTGAAAGTTATATTATCACTCATGCCATACAGTTGCGAAAAATGAATGCGTTGATCGTTTAATGGCATTTCGTATTTATTCATTAATTCAGTCGCGTTTAAATTACTGTATTCGTTATGAGAACCTAAAACAATATAAACATCGTTTGCCGGATCAATACAAAATTCAATAGCGGCATTAAACTCATCATCCGTAGCTTGCTTATTTATATTTATTGGTGAAGGGTAGTTAAGGTCTAATGCGCGGCTGCGTTCCTTTTCCATATAAGCGCCTCTGACAACTTTCATCCCTAACTTAAAATTATTTTCATTCGCAAACCTGCAACTGTCTTTAATATATTGAAGGCGATCTATTCGATAAAGCTGGGCTGTGTTATAAACAATTGCTTTTCCCAAATTAAATTTTTGCATCATCTGCATCGCTAATGCATCAACAGGATACTGGATCCAGGATTCTTCTGCGTCAATTAAAACACCAATGTCATTATTTTTTGCAGCCTCACAAATTACTTCCAATCTTTTTACAACTTGCTGCCATTCTTTTTTTTCACTTTCACTTAATTTTTCTAAAGGAACTTTACCCTGGATTATATCAGTATAAACTGCATTTTCGTTTAGCTTTAGCAACAACTCAAATCTTGCATACCCTGTTAGCTTCACACTCATAAATGGAATGTTGTGTTGCGTTGCGGCATATTGAATTGCATTGATAAAAACATCCCTTGCTTCATCAAAATTTTCTTCACCTTCCTTTCCTTCTACGCCATAATCAAGGATTACCTGCACATGATACTTACCTAATTTATTTGCTACTGCAGACGTTTCCTGCAAAGTTTCTCCGCCAACAAACTGGGTAAAAATTGTTTCACGAATTAATCCCTTTACGGGCAAGCCAACCTTCAATGCCCAAGGAGTAAGCTTTAAGCCAAATTTCACCAGCCATTCTTTTCCCATTGATGCAAAAACGAACTTGGCTTTTTTAAGTTCTTTATTAGTTTTAGATGCAAAGGCCACTTGTGTATTTTCGAAAGATATATTTGTCATAAATGGAGACCGAAATTCACAAATCAAAAACTAACTACCAAATAAATAAGTTTACATGAAAAGGAATTTTTATCGATTTATTTTTAATGAATCACCTCAAAATGAATTCATATTTCAAAAGGAATTTTTATTAAAAAAAGAATTTGAAACCGCTCAAAATTTGAAAGGAAAAATTAATCTCCCAGGAATTCCATCACCTGTGATACATTCTTTTTTTCGAATAGGCGTATAAGTTTCAATATGACTTTCAATATAAAGCCATGTGGCTTGGCAATGCTGTTTGCCAATTGAGCAATACGCTCGTCCCTTGCTACAATGCAGTTTTCATAATCCTGGCTTACTTTGCCATTAAGCTCATTTGCAAATTTCCATGCGCCATCCCTTGCAGTAGTGATACTAAATTGAACCAACATCTCATCAAAATTGAAAATTTCCAGATTC
>JBDTKB010000083.1:0-11279 GCA_039935555.1 Ginsengibacter sp.
TTGCCTATCATGAATTGCAGATCCGGGAAGTTTTTGGTGATTATAATTTCAACAGCTACCATGTAAAAAATTCTCCAAGGATGATTATGATTGCAAAAAAAATCGTTCGGCAAGCCAGCCTTTCAAAAGAAGAAAAAATTAAAAAATAAAATAGTTTATACTCTTTTCTTAAACCAACCCGTTGCTTTAAAACCAGCTCACTTCTTATTATTAACGAGCATCCACCTGGCTGTTTCGTACATAGCTGAGGTAAGTTCAGAAAGATGATTTTTTACTGAATCAGATTGCGCCTTCGATAGCGGCAACATATTGGATCTCAGCGGCATCAACTGTTCATTTTTTATGCGTAGATTTTTTACGAAATAATAATCATTGGTAACAATACCAATGTTGCCTTCATCGTGATGGATAATGAAAGCCGCATCCGTTTTATTTTTTGAATGGAGCACATCTCTTCCGAGCGTTGTATTTGTATAGGGTAAATGAAGCATGCCCGCGAGCGTTGGTAAAATGTCAATTTGAGAAATGACTTCACTCCTGTTTTGCGGGCTTATTAATTGTGGCGCATAAAATAACATGGGCACATGCTCATCACTTAATCGTCCCGACGTCCATGCATCAGGATACATAGCAGATGCTTCGCCTTCAACACCATGATCACCAACAAAAACAAAAATTGTATTGTTGAACCAGGATTTCTTTTTGCCCTCCTCGATAAATTTTTTGAAACAATAATCGGTATAACAAAATGATTGAAACTCCTGCAAAGATTCAAAACCATATTTATGCAAAGTGTCATCATTTACAACTCTCCGGTTAAAATCAGTATCCTCGGCCGGAATGCTGTAAGGCCGATGGTTATCCGCCGTTTGAATGATTGCAAAAAAAGGTTTTTTCTGATTAGCGAAATCATTTTCTGCCTCAAGAAAAAGATTTTTATCACTAATGCCCCAAACGTTCAAAGGAGGTTCTTTGTATGATCCTTCCTGGTAAAGTTTTACACCATCAATATTTTTTACCAACCCTTCAAAATTATTAAAATCACTACTGCCTCCTATGAAGTAGAATTTGTTGTAATCTTCAAAATCATTAATAATAGTATGCTGATTTATCGCGGCAGGATTTCTTGTGGAGAACTCCGAAAGCTGCACATCAGGGATACCGGTTAACACACCAAAAACGCCACGTGCAGTACCAAAGGTTGGGCTGAAACAATGATTAAAAAATAAACCACTATCGCACATCGATTTAAAATAAGGCGTTGTATTCAGAGGGTTTCCACTCATGCTGCTTTTGTACATGCTGAAACTTTCACAAATTACCAAAACCACGTTGGGCCTACTTTCCAAAGCTTTACTATCCGGTAACAACTCCCTGGTATAATCTTTATCGGCAATATTTTTTGAGTCAAGCTGAAGAAAATCAGCTATTAATGGAAACCAATATTTTGCTTTTGCATCTTCAAAAGAAGGCTGGCGGAATTGTAGTGTTGTAAAAAAGTTTTGAAGTGGATTTAAAGCCACGTACGACCTGAAATTATCATTCAATTGAAATGCATCCTTCCACTTCAAAGGTGTCAGGGAAAAAATGCCATACAAACACCAGGCTAAAAAAAAGATTGCTGCCGCATGCCATCTTTTTTTATGTGGAGGAGAAATCGCCTGGTTTCTTTTTAATGTTTGAACATGTGTTTTTTTAAAAATAGTAACCATTAAAAAAACGGTGATTGCGAGCGCCATTAAAATCCACACCATGGGATAGCTTTGCCACAGCATTCTTACAGAGATCAATGGATCTTCTGCAAAGTTTAGCGCGCTGGCGTTGATGCGGGTATGGTTATAACTAAAATTGCCAAAGTCTGCACCGAAAAAAAATAAAACAATAAATGTGGTAACTGCGAGATAATAAGACCAAAATCTTTTATTTCTCTCCGAGAAAAAAGGTGAAAACCTGGTGTACATTGATAAGATGGCAATGGGCAAAAGAATCATTGAAATCCATTTAGCGTCGAAGCGAAAGCCCAGCCAGAAAGAAGGAAATAATGATGAAAACGGGATGTATGCAGGCCTGAATAAAAAGACAGTAACCAGCCGGAATATTGTAAAAATAATTACATAGATGGTCCATAACATTACCAGCCACTGGATAGTTAATGGAATCGATTTTCGGGATGTTGCCTTTATGATCATTTAAAAAAAAATAAAGATATTGCCTGGATCAATCGTTCATTTTTATTTAGCATTTCTTTTTAAATTATTCAACATCATATAGCGCGCGGTTTCGTAGTATGCCTGCGCCAATTCTTTTATTGCTTTTCTATCTTCTTCAATGGCGGGAGTTTGCGGCAGTGGCTCGTTATTCCGGCTTGATCTGAAATCTTCCCGTCCACTCAATAAGTTGTGAACATAACAATATTCGTCAGAAACAATTCCTATTTGTTTTAAATTAGGCTCAAATAAAAATGCCGCATTTTTAAACCGCACCGAATTGATCGGGATGGTATCAAATAAATTTTTACCAAGCGTGGTATTCATAAAAGGAACATGTGCGAGTGCAGATACAGAAGGCAATAGATCCAATTGAGAACAAGTCCTGTCGATGCGTTCAGGCGTAAGCAACGACGGTGAATAAAATAGCAACGGAACATGTTGAGTAGTCAGGCCATCGATGGACCATGCTTTTGGAAACATATCGCCGGCATCGCCATTGATGCCATGATCGCCTACAAAAACAAAAATGGTATTATTAAAATATTTTTCTTTTTTAGCGGTTTCAATAAAGGTTTGGTAAGTAAAATCAGTAAACCGAAATGCATTTAATTCTTCATTGCTTTGAAATCCAAATTTTTTCAAAGAATCTATCGGGTACTTTTTCAATTGAAATGTTGCTTTATCTTCTTCAGGAATAGTATAAGGCCTGTGGTTATCCGCTGTTTGTATCACGGCCACGAAAGGATGTGTTTGTTGTTTTAGAACATCATTGGCCGCAAGAAAAAGTTGCTTATCGCTTATGCCCCAAACATCTATAGTTTTCGCTTTATAATCATCTTGCTCATACATGCGAAGGCCGGTAATATCATTGGTTAGAAATCCGCGAATATTGGCCCAGCTTAAACTTCCGCCGATAAAATAAAATTTTTCATAGCCATCATAATTATTGATAATGGTATGTTGGTCGACCGCTGAAGGATTGCGGCTTGCTGTATTCGGATATTCCACATCAGGTATTCCGGTAATCACCGCCCACACGCCCCTCGCAGTGCCATAGCTCGGAGTAAAGCAGCGGTCAAAAAAAATACCCTGTTTGCACAACTCATTAAAATAAGGAGTTGTGTTCAACGGGTTGCCCCACATGCTACTCTTATATGCGCTAAAACTTTCGCAAATAACAATTACAACGTTAGGGGTAGTTTTTAGCGGAGCAGGACTAAAAGTTCTTTTATAATTTAATGAAATGCTGTCAGGATTTCTTACCTCAAGATATTTTGCCATCAGCGGGTAATAAGCTTCCACTTCTTTTTTATCATAAGTAGAATTTCTGAATTGAAGCGTGCTCAAAAAACTTTGAACAGGATTTAAGGCGAGGTTTGCTTTAAAATCATCATCGAAAGAAAAAGCATCACTCCAGCGCAACGGATATTGATTCAACCTTCCGAAAATTCCTATTCCAAGTAAAATGGTAAAAACTACTCCAATAATAAATTTGGAACTCTTTCGATAATACACTGCCGGCCTGATTTTTCTAAACCACCAAATGATCAGGCCAAATAATAATGAAACGAATATGATAAAAAGAATGATCAATTTAAAAAGCGGGTAGGTTTCCCAAACCATGTTCATAGAAATTTTTGCGTCGCCGAGATAGTTGATAACACTCGCATTTACGCGTTGGTGGAGGTAATCATAATGTTCAAAGTCAACGCCATAGAGTATTACAAGGATAACCGTAACGATAAAAAAATATATTTTAAAAATTTTCCTTGACACCGCATTTTCAAACGGATCGCAATTTTTTGTGGCCAATAACCATAGTAGTATTCCGGCAAATAAAACATTAATAATAACAAGCGCAGAAATGGGTGCATGGCCCTTTTTCATAAAAATATTCAGCAATACCATCACCAAAATAGTAACGAATAACTGCACGATACTCCCGGTTGAAATACGCCGTTTGTCATTGTAAGTCAAATGAAGATTACCGATTAGAAAAGGGAAGAGCACAATACCACAAACAATTCTTAGGTCAAAATTAAGGCCTAATAAAAAGGCTTTAAAACTGTTGGGAAACGTGTATTGCGACGGCCTGAAATGAAAAAAAAATACAAACCGCATTAATGTCATAAAAATTAAAAATGCGAGCGCTGATAAAAACATCCATTTAACCAACCGGGGAAAAGTAGCAATCTTCATGAAGATATTTGAATTGACAAATGATGATAAGCTTTTGAAATAGCCAAGCGAAATGCAAAAGTAAATATTTAGTAACTTATTTTATGCAATGGTTATTTTTGCAACCGATGAAAATATTGGAAATCCCTTTAGGAATGTACATTCCGGAAAGGATAAAGCAACTGGATTATTTTTTATTTTCGAAATTAAACGGCCAATGGCACAACTCTTTTTTTGATTGGAGTATTCCATTCATCCGTGAGTCTTACCTGTGGATTCCTTTTTATTTTTTCCTGATTTTATTTACAACAATTAATTTCAAATTAAAAGGCTGGTATTGGGTATTATTTTTTTTATTAAATGTAATAATAAGCGATACGGTAAGCAGCAGGGTAATAAAAAATTATTTTGACCGCTTGCGGCCCTGCCGTGAACCGGCCATTGCAGATACCATTAGATTTCTCGTAAGTTATTGCCCGGTTAGCTCAAGCTTTACATCTTCTCATGCGGTTAATCATTTTGCAGCCGCTATGTTTATATTTACTACATTTAAAAAAGCGGTTAGCCCTAAATGGGCGGTCTTATTTTTGTGGGCGTTTTTTATTTCTTATGCGCAGGTGTACGTAGGAGTTCATTTTCCGCTGGATGTATTTTGCGGTGCTATTGTTGGTTTAATTATTGGATACATCCCTGCCAGAGCATTTAACAAATATATTGGTTTAGAAAACCTGCAATGAAAACTTTATTATGATTGAACTGGTAATTTTATTTTTATTAATTCTCATTAATGCATTATTTGTTATGAGTGAGATGGCGTTGGTGTCCGCTAAAAAAAGCAGGCTGGAAACCAGTGCTGCAAAGGGAGACGTACGATCCAAAACCGCGTTGGAACTTAAAGATAATCCCGACATATTTTTATCAACTACGCAAATTTATATCACACTTATTTCAATTTTGACGGGTGTTTATTCCGGGCAGAAATTTGAAATTTATTTGAGTCCTTATATAGAAAAAATCGATTATTTAAAGGAATATGCAACCACGATCGCAACCGTCATTATTGTAATATTGGTCACCTTTCTTTCAATACTTTTTGGTGAGTTGGTGCCAAAAAGGATCGCGATAATGAGACCTGAAAAAATTGCAAAAAGAGTTGCAAGACCCATAAAAATCTTAAGCACCATCTCCTATCCTCTTGTATGGCTGTTGAGTTCTTTAAATACCGGCATCTTTAAATTATTAAACATCCAGCCTCACAAAGACAACCAGGTTACTGAAGATGAAATCAAAGCAATGATAAATGAGGGTAGTGAACTTGGGGCGATTGAAGAAGAAGAAAAAGATATTATAGAAAGGGTTTTTCACCTGGGCGACCGAAACATAACTTCCCTGATGACGCACCGCACAGACATTGTGTGGTTTAATGTTACAGAAGAACTTTCATCAGTAAAGGAAAAAATAAAAGAATTTCAACATTCTGTTTACCCGCTTTGTAAAGATACCATTGATGATATTGTAGGAGTAGTTTATGTAAAAGACATGTACCTGCAGCCTGATGAGCCACTTTCTAATCTTGTAAGAAAAGCACTATTTGTACCTGAAAATAATTCCGCCTACCAGGTCCTTGAAAAGATAAAGGTTACCAAACTGCATTATGCTTTTATTGTAGATGAATACGGAAGTATGCAGGGCATGATAACGGTTAGGGATATCCTAAAAGCGATTGTGGGTGAAATGCCCGAAGAAGAGGACGACGAGTATGCTATTGTTGAAAGAAAAGATGGCTCGTTTATTATCGACGCACAAATTCAGTTTTATGATTTTCTTACCCGCTTCGATAAAACAATTTGGATAAACGAGGGCGAGAATGAGTTTGATACGCTTGCCGGGTTTATCCTACATGAGCTTAAGCGAATTCCCGTAACTGGTGATAGCTTCGAATGGCGGGGATTTACTTTTGAAATAATAGATATGGATGGCCAGCGCATTGATAAAGTACTGGTGCTTATTTCCGATGAAATAAAAGAGGAAATGGACTAAGTGACCGCCTAACTATAACTTAACTTTCGAATCAGTTCTCCAGGAAGTTTCGGAATTTTTCTCCTTTCAATCAGGAAGGTTGAAAGCCCGGCAATATTTCTAAAAATATAATGTTGATCGAGGGCTCCCTGCAGGTAGCCACGCCCGCTTGTATTTCCTGTTCCCATCCGCATCCCAATCATGCGGCGCACCATATCAAGGTGCTTGTGGCGCCAGTTCGCCATCTGGTGATCAGTTTCTACTAATCCATCTAATATTTGATAGGAAGTTTGGAACACCGGAAAATCGCGGTACAACATAATGAACAGCGCCGCGCGCATTGCTTCGGTGGAAAGTAATGGCTTTACAATTGAAGAATCATCTTGCGCTTCTTTACTATTTTCGATAAAAATAAAATCAAAATCATTTATTTTATTCGCCTCTTTTTCATTCAAACTATTTTTATAAATGTGCCGGTAATCGCTCCAAAAAGGATGCATTTTATTTTCCGCAGGAAATTGATTTTCATAATTTTTCCATAGCTCATTTTCGAAGAAAGGCATACGGGCAAGCCAATCGTTTATCAATGATAACAGGCTGGCAGAGCTTTCCGTGTTATTGATCTTATTAAAATCAGTGCGATCAAATCCGCCCTCATTGGTTCGTTTATAATAATCCTTATTATACCGGTTGTCCATTTGTAAACCAAGCCTTGCTTCAATTAACCTGAATTGTACACTTTGGAAACCAGAGGCGGGAATAAGTAAATTTCTAAACTCAAGAAAATCCAGCGGCGTCATCGTATCAAGCAGCGTTATCTGTTTCGTTAGCAGTTCTAATATTTTTATAATGCGCTTAAGCCGGTGCCGCACAAGATTCAGATCCTCAGAATTATCATCAATTTTATTTTTCTTAAAAACGTTCATGATAAAGTCCAACTCAAATAAAATTTGTTTAAACCACAACTCATAAGC
Source organism: Ginsengibacter sp. (assembly GCA_039935555.1). Classification (GTDB taxonomy): domain Bacteria; phylum Bacteroidota; class Bacteroidia; order Chitinophagales; family Chitinophagaceae; genus Ginsengibacter. The sequence continues at coordinate 7,382 of JBDTKB010000083.1, forward strand.
CTGGTGTATAATTATGAAAAGCATTTCGTCATGCGCAGGTTCATTCCCTTCTTTAAAACTTTCAGGATGCTGGGCATTGAGAATTTCATCAAGTTGCAGGTAATCGTTATAGTACATTGATTTTTTGTCCGTCATTAATTTCAGATTAATATTCAAAATTAGCCCGAATAAATTAGGAACTATTCTTTATATAAATTGAGTACATTTAGAGCAAATTTTTATTTTTTAGTCGCCATTCAAACCTACGATGCATGAAAAAATTCCTCTATTTTATTTTTACTTATTTCTTCATCACTACGATTTTTATTGCAGGTAATCCTTCAAATTCTTATGCTCAAAAAGCAACTATAAATGCAGGCAAAAATGTACATCCGTCGTGGAGTGAGCAAAGTAATATTTATGAAGTGAACCTTCGGCAGTATACAGTTACTTCCTCCATGAAGGAATTTGAAAAAAGCTTACCCCGTTTAAAAAAAATGGGTGTTGAAATTTTATGGTTCATGCCTATAACTCCTATTGGCCTTGAAGGCAGAAAAGCCAACGAGAAAGAACTGGGCAGTTATTATGCGGTACGTGATTACAAAGCCGTAAATCCTGAATTTGGAACCATGGCAGATTGGAAACATCTTGTAAAGTTGGCGCATAGCATGGGCTTTAAAGTAATCACTGATTGGGTGCCTAATCACAGTTCCCCGGATAATCATTGGATAAAAGATCACCCTGATTTTTATAAAAAAGACAGCGCCGGAAATTTTACATTTAGAGATGATTGGTCAGATACACGTACGCTCAACTATGAAAATGCTGAGCTGCGGGATAGTATGATTGACGCCATGAAATGGTGGATAAAACAAAGCGACATTGACGGCTTTCGCTGTGATGTTGCCACAGGCCCTTCGCTGGATTTTTGGAAACAATGTATTGATTCATTAAAAAAAATGAAACATGTTTTTATGCTTGCCGAAGCAGAAAATCCAGAACTGCATGTCGCGGGTTTTGATGAAACTTATGGATGGAGTGTTATGGAGGCTTTTGTACATTATCATGCAGGAAAAATAACTTTACCACAAGTTGATTCGGTGATTAATCATGACATTGCCATTTACCCTGAAAATGCTTACCGGCTTTATTTTACAACCAATCATGATTGGAATAGCTGGGAAGGAACTGAGTTTGAAAGATATGGCGATATGTACAAACCACTGGCAGTTTTCACACAAACAATGTATCAGAGTATTCCCTTAATTTATAGCGGGCAGGAAATACCCAACAAAAGAAGAATAAAATTTTTTGTAAAAGATCCGATAGTTTGGAACCAATATAAAATGGCTTCCTTTTACAGCACCTTGCTTCACCTCCGTAAAAAAAATCCTGCCCTGGCTGCCGATGCATCTTATAAAAAAATAGCAACGGGAAATGATATGGCCATCTATGCATATGTAAGGGAAAAAGCAGGTCATAAAATAGCCGTGATTTTAAATCTTTCGAACCAGCCCCAACGTTTTACCATAGACGATAAATCTATCTTTGGAAATCCCCTGAATATATTTTTAGGCGTTAAGGAAAAGGTAAACGCCACGCACGTTTTTAGCATTGAGCAGTGGGGATATATCGTTTATGAATATAAGTAGTTAATGATTTCGTATTCTTATTAAGATCGAATTAATTTATACAAAACTACCTCGGCATAGTAATATAAAAACCACCTTGGGGTCTTGGATGTTACTAATAAAGACCTGGTAAAGGTGATCAGCCTTTTAGAGGATATTAAGAAATTACTACGATAAAATGGGTTGTATTTACGTAATAGAATTAAAAAAAACAGTCCGGTTGATTTATCGTAGTATCTTAATTGGGCCCCGTGTGAAAGGACCAATTACATAAAGAATTATTATTACATAAGGATATAATCTTAGTGAGAATTGATTATTATATATTTGTTAATCAAGTTGTATTAAAAAGAATCAAATGGCCGCAAAATTATCTTTGGAACAGGTTCCAAACAGCTCTCCGGAAGAAATAGAATATCAACAATATCATTGGAAAAGATTTGAATTTGCATTTTTCTAGCCGTTGCCGGTGTTCCAAAAAGTTTCCAACTGAACGAAGCCTACCCTCCCGCCGTTGTTCGGTGTTTGCGCGGGTGGCTTTAGTAGCATAGCAATCACCAACAACCAGCACACAATTATGAACTAATCAGAAATAAAACTTCCCGCTCTTTATTAACTTTGCCAATAAAAAAATAACCATCACAACAAACAATCTACAATACTTCACAGCTACGATTTTAGAATGGAAACATCTTTTAAAACAAGATAAATATAAAGATGTAATTATTGAAAGCTTAATCCACATGGTAAAAGAAAAATGGGTAGCAGTAAATGTATTTGCTATTATGAGTAATCACATACATTTAATCTGGCAAATACAGGATGGATTTGAAAGAGACGCAATTCAGAGAAATTTTTTAAAGTACGTATCACAAACTATAAAAAGAGATTTAAAAAAGAATCACCCAAAGGTGTTAGAAAGATTTTATGTTGGAGCTAAAGACAGAGCTTATCAATTTTGGGAACGTAACCCTTTAAGCATAGATTTATGGACAAAAGAAGTTTTTATACAAAAGATGGGATATATCCACAACAATCCCGTAGCAGCAGGCTTATGTGTTTACGCAGAAGATTATAAATATTCTTCTTCAAAATATTATGAAAGTGGTATAGATGAGTTTGGTTTTCTAACGCATTGGATGGCTTAGATAAATGGAGTAGATCTCTAAACTGATGTTGGTGATTGCCAGGCTACTAAAGCCATCCGCACAAACACCAACATCGGCGGTTTCTTTTTAGTTTTGTAAACATTCTATTTGGGTAAATGAAAGACCAACGAAGGCTTAAAAAAATCGCCGTGATTTTGAACCTGTCCGACCAGCCCCAACAGTTTACCATAGACGATAAATCGATCTTTGGAAATCCCTTGAATATTTTTTTAGGCGTAAAGGAAAAAGTAAACGCCACGCACGTTTTTAGCATTGAGCAGTGGGGATATATCGTTTATGAATATAAGTAGTTAATGATAATGACCGGGGATATTGTAGTTGTTTTGGAGGATATTGAGAATTTACTGCGATAAAATGGATTGTATTTGCGCGCCAATCGCCATTGACAGACATTCGACCAAATTGATACATATCATGAAAGTTAAAGCCCTTTATTTCTAGCTGTTGCCGGTGTTCCAAAAAGTTTCCAACTGAACGAAGCCTACCCTCCCCCCGTTTTTAGCCGTTGCCGGTGTTCCAAAAAAATTCCAAGTAAACGAAGCCTACCCTACCGCGTTTGTTCGGTGTTCGTGCGGATGGCTTTGCTGCCTGGCAATCACCAACGACCAGCACACAATTATGAACTAATCAGAAATAAAACTTCCCGCTCTTTATTAACTTTCCCGCACTGGCCCAGAAATGCAGCAAGGAAAAAGAGGTGCTGGCGTATCTGTGCCACTAAATACTGTTGATATCTTATTAAGCCATTTCTTACATTTACGAACGAGCACGAAATATAAATATGCTGAAAATAATAAATCGCTTATCCATCAATTTAATTTAAAAAAAAAGTCCTTTTCAAATAAAGCTGACGTGGCTTCATCCTGGCAAGTAGTAAATATTATGTTTGCCGGCGCAATCCTGTTTGTGGTAAGTGGAATCTTGCCAAAGGTTATTTGGATTTTTAAATAACCTGTTTCATGGTGATGTATATAGATTGGTTTCATGTGCCGCGAACCAAGAAATCGGTTCCCAACCTGAGGAATTCTATTGACGATATTAATAACAATGAGCTTTTATTTATAAATTTGGTAATGGTACCGGCTGGCCGAACTCTATTTTTCGGCCTGCATAAATGCG
>JBDTKB010000084.1:0-3908 GCA_039935555.1 Ginsengibacter sp.
GCATTCCAAACAGAATATGTTTCAGGAAAAATTCTTCCGGTATCCAGTGTGAAAATATTTATAGGTAGTTGATTGTTTAAAATTTTATGAGCTATCACCTGGTCTTCAAAACTAAAACTTGTTGAAAACGTTACCTGCTCGGGGTATTCAATTATTAACGCCAGAAGAAATTCATCAATACTTAGACCACGCGCTTTTTCTGCTAGCTGATTTACATGGTCTTTTAGTGTTGTGAACATGGTATAAGTTTTTTGATAAAAGCCTTTTAAAAGATATAATTTATTTATGGTGGAATTAGGGAAGTTGCGGATTAACAAAATGATCAACAACAATATCGCTGAGAGTTGCAGTTGAAGCGCATATAGTTTAACGAGAAAAATAGTTTCATGTTGGTTAATTGTAATAGTCTACAACAAAAGTAGGGTATTAAAAATTAATTTTTATAAAAAATTTTAAACTATTTTTTTCCTGAAAAAAAATAAAGTGTTAATGAGGAAAATATTATGACAACAAATAGTGCATTAAATAGTAGACATAAAATATTCTGTAATATTTTTTGGAGGTCAACATGAAAGAAGAAATTTTTAATAATCTTTTTAGTTGATCTATTAAAAATGATTTCAATTGATCTATGTCAATTGAATTAATTAACCCACCTCAATGGATCGTAACATTCATGCATAGTAGCTTTGCTTTATAAAAAAAATTAAATACTGAAAAAAGTATTAGCAACTAATAGTACAAATGGGTATGCGTTAATTGCAAGGCTTGCATTGGGAATAACCATATTTCCGCATGGTGCTCAAAAGTTATTGGGCTGGTTTGGTGGTTATGGTTTTAACGGAACCATGTCGTTTCTAACGGGCCAGGTGCATCTTCCGTGGATTATAGGTTTATTAGTAATTCTTATCGAATTTTTTGCGCCGCTTTTATTAATTTTTGGTTTTGCAACCCGCATCGCCGCATTCGCACTTATTGTAAATTTTTTAGGCGTGTTATTTAAAGTTCATATCCAAAATGGTTTTTTTATGAACTGGAGTATGCAGCCTAACAAAGGTGAGGGATTTGAATTTTTCATATTGCTTTTTGGCCTCGCAATTATTTCCTTAATAGCTGGTGGCGGTAAGGCAAGTGTTGATGCCGCAATTGTAAAAGACTAATGAGAATGAATAAAATTTGAAATAATGTTAACGTTAGGAGATTTTAATAAATTCACGAGCAACCTGCAAAAGCAAAATCAAACCATGCCCGTTTTATTTATCGGGCATGGCTCGCCCATGAATGGGATTGAGCACAACCAGTTTAGTGAAAGCTGGGCCAGGATTGCAAAGGAGATACCTGTTCCAAAAGCAGTGATCGTTGTGTCTGCGCACTGGCTTACAAAGGGCACGAAAATAACGGCAATGGATTTTCCTGAAACTATTCACGACTTTGGCGGCTTTCCACAAGAGTTATTTAACGTACAATATCCCGCACCAGGTGATCCCAAACTGGCAATGGAAACTGCTTCAATAATAAAATCTACAGAAGTGGAACTTGCCCATGATTGGGGTCTCGATCATGGCGCATGGACTGTTATTAAAAATATGTATCCCGAAGCAAACATTCCTGTATTGCAGTTAAGTATTGATTATACAAAGGGCGGCCGTTACCATTATGAACTGGCAAAAGAGTTAAGTCAATTAAGGAAAAAAGGAGTTTTAATTGTTGGAAGCGGTAATATGGTTCACAATCTTAGAATGGTTTCTTTTGATAAAATTGATGATGAATTTGGCTTTGATTGGGCCATAGAAATGAACCAGGTTTTTAAAAAATTAATTACCGCGCGCGATCACAATCCTTTAATAAACTATGAGAATCTTGGAGCCGCAGCAAAACTGGCTATTCCTACTCCCGATCATTATTATCCATTATTATACTCTTTAGGTCTGCAGAATGACAATGAAGAAGCCATTATTTTTAATGATAAATTGCTGGCAGGTTCTCTCACAATGACCTCTCTGCTGATTCAATAAAACTGTCTTTAAGAATGTTGTGAGTAAATTGGGAGTATCTGTATTCCTTTTTATTTTAAGTTTGATGGAGTTGTTCATAATAAATTGGAAAGGCTAAATCGTCCGGAGACGGCAACAACAGCAACCTGGTATCGGTACTGTTGGGCATTGTAATTTTTTCGGAGCAAACCCTTATGCCAGCGTGTGTTTCAAGAGGAATTGCTTGGTTTGCCGACTGTAGAATGAGTAAAAATTAATTTCATATCACAGTCGATTAAGGATAATTTCGGAAGGAGTGCTTTTTCCAATTTTCTATAGAATAAAATCAGTTACAATTGCTTCAGATATAGGATACTTAACCCTTCACCAAAATTCAGGGGACTTCGGTATATTATTATTATTCCAATTATTTAATTATAAATATGGTCAATCAAGGATTATATAATGCACAATTTGAACATGATTCCTGTGGGATAGGCTTTGTCGCAAATATAAAGAGCAACAAAAGCCACCAGATTATTTCTGATGCACTGACCATTCTGGAAAACATGGAGCATCGTGGCGCGTGTGGTTGTGAAATAAATACGGGAGATGGCGCTGGAATACTTATTCAAACACCGCACGAATTTTTCTTTGATGAATGCATAAAGCTGGGGATACATCTTCCTCCTTATCGAAAATATGGTGTTGGCGTTTTATTCTTTCCAAAAGATATTAGGTTAAGAGAAGAATGCCGGGAGATTTTTAATCGCTCTGCAGAAACGCTTGGTTTGGAAATTATGGGATATAGAAGAGTGCCCGTTAATACTGATGATATTGGTCTCACTGCGTTGTCCGTTGAGCCGGAAATGGAGCAGGTTTTTATCGCATGTCCTGATCATATTAATAAGCCTGATGATTTTGAAAGAAAGCTATTTGTATTAAGAAATTATGCAACGCAAACAATTAGCAATACTGTAAGAAAAGACGCCATAGGATTTTACGTTGCATCTCTTTCTTATAAAACGGTTATTTATAAAGGCCAACTTACGAGCTTGCAGCTACGTCATTATTTCCCAGACCTCAGCAACAAAAAGATTGTATCCGCCTTTGGGTTGATTCATTCGAGGTTTGCAACAAATACTTTTCCTTCCTGGAAATTGGCCCAGCCTTTTCGCTACATGGCTCACAATGGTGAAATAAATACTTTGCAGGGAAACTTAAATTGGCTAAGAACAAGTGAACGGGGTTTTGTTTCTCAATTTTTTACCAAAGAAGAAATGGAAATGCTTCTTCCAGTTGTAGAACAAGGGCAGTCTGATTCTGCGAGTCTTGATAATATGATAGAATTGCTCACTTTATGTGGAAGATCTATTCCGCATGTAATGATGATGTTAATTCCCGAAGCGTGGGATGGAAACGAACAAATGGACCCGGTAAAAAAAGCATTTTATGAATACCATGCTTCTTTTATGGAACCGTGGGATGGCCCTGCATCAATTTCATTTACTGATGGAAAATTAATTGGCGCTACGCTGGATAGAAATGGCTTGCGGCCTTCGCGATATTGTATTACAACAGATGACCGCGTTATAATGGCATCGGAAACAGGTGTGCTTCCCATAGATCCAAAACTTATTAAAGAGAAGGGAAGATTGCAGCCAGGCAAAATGTTTGTGGTTGACCTGGAAGAAGGAAGAATTATAAGTGACGAGGAAATTAAGCAAAGGATCTGCTCGCAAAATCCTTATGGCGAATGGCTTAATAAATATAAAATCCGCATGGAGGAATTGCCTGAGCCAAGAGTTATGTTTACGCACCTCGAACACCAGCAGGTCTTTAAATATCAAAAAGCATTTGGCTACACTACGGAAGATCTTGATGTTATTATTACACCGATGGCGCTGACTGCGAAGGAGCCAACTGGTTCTATGG
>JBDTKB010000085.1:0-5651 GCA_039935555.1 Ginsengibacter sp.
TGTTTTCGGAATACTCGCCTGGTATTTATATAGACGCAATTCAAGTTAATTCCTCACACTTTTTCATCAAATTTTTTGTTCAATTTAATATTTCATTTGTTTAACATTCAGTGTAATGTTAACTTTAGGGCTGTTCATTTACGTGTTAAAAGCAATTAAAAATCTAAATTTTTTTCTGACATGGGTGTAATTAAAGATAAGTTTAAGGAACGGGCAGATGCGTTATCGTCTGAGGTAAAAGAAATTTTAAAAGAAAACGGCGATAGAGTAATCGGGGAGGTAAAGCTTTCTCAAATTTATCAGGGAATGCGCGGAATGACTGGGTTGGTTACGGAAACTTCATTGTTGGATGCCCAGGATGGCATAAGGTTTCGCGGATATTCTATTCCGGAATTAAGAGAAAAATTGCCTAAAGCAGAAGGCGGCACCGAACCTTTGCCGGAAGGATTATTTTATTTGATGCTTGTGGGTGAATTACCTACTGAAGAAGATGTGCAACATGTGACTAATGTATGGCAACGCCGGAGCCATGTGCCGGGCCACGTATTCCATACTATAGATGCTTTACCGATTAGCGCACATCCAATGACGCAATTTGTTGTAGGAATAATGGCGTTGCAAACGGAAAGCCAGTTTTCAAAGAAGTATGCGGAGGGCATGAATAAAAAAGATTATTGGGCCGCAGTATTTGATGATTCTATGGACCTGATCGCAAGGCTTCCGCGCATTGCTGCGTATATCTATCGCCGTAAGTATAAGTTAGGCAATCATATTCAGCCGAACGGATTACTTGATTGGGCCGGAAATTTTGCTCACATGATGGGGTTTGAAGATGAAAGTTTTCGCGAATTAATGCGGCTATATATGACAATCCATTGCGACCATGAAGGTGGTAATGTTTCTGCTCACGCAACACATTTGGTTGGATCGGCTTTGAGCGATCCATATCTTGCTTTTGCCGCGGGTATGAACGGTCTTGCCGGGCCTTTGCATGGCCTCGCCAACCAGGAAGTGATTAAGTGGATTTTTGAAATGCGTGAGGAATTAAAAACCGACCTGCCAACTAAGGAGCAGATTGAGGAATATGTAAAGAAAACATTGTCGGAAGGAAAAGTTGTACCAGGATATGGTCATGCCGTTTTACGCAAAACTGATCCGCGCTTTGAAGCTCAAATGGAATTCGGTAAAAAGCATATGCCCGATGATCCATTGGTGCAGACCGTTTGGAATATTTATGACGTAGTGCCACCAATTCTACAATCAATTGCAAAAATAAAAAATCCGTGGCCTAACGTGGATGCACATAGCGGCGCATTGTTAGTGCATTATGGAATGGTTGAATATGAGTTCTACACAGTTCTTTTTGGTGTATCAAGATCGTTAGGCGTATTAGCAAGTCTTTGCTGGGACCGTGCTTTGGGCTTTCCGCTTGAAAGGCCAAAATCAGTTTCTAACAGGTTAGTAAAACTTTGGCTTGAAGGAAAAGAAGAAATCTGGGGAGATTAATAATCTTTTTTATCAAAGTATTTGAAGTCTATATTTGCGCAGGATTTAAAGGGGGGTTAGCTCAGTTGGCTAGAGCGCTTGCATGGCATGCAAGAGGTCGTCGGTTCGACCCCGATACTCTCCACATAGTTTCAGTGTTTATATTTTAAATATTATTATAATTTTTATCATTAAAACTTAAATAAAACTAGCTATGGAGTGTTTAGCTCCGATACGTCCCACATTGCTAATATTACCTGCAAATTCCTACCAAAAGCCGCCTTAATGCTTTGTACATGAAAAGGCATTTTTTCTGAAATGTTTTTCCCGCATACCCCAATTATTAAACCTTAAATTTCTGCTGATAATAAGATTACTATTGTCTATTTAGTACCTTCGCCTTTCTGTCATTTTGGCGACGAAATTTTTCTGCACCATATTTGACATTGATAAAATTCTAATTAGTCTTCATTTAATCAGATTTATATATGGCCGGGTTTCTCTCTAAATTGTTTGGTGGTAATAAGAGTGAAAAAGACGTAAGAGTAATTACGCCTTATGTCGCAAAGATCAATGCTTTTTTTGATCAATACCAATCTCTTTCCAATGATGCATTGCGTAATAAAACGGTGGAATTTAAACAGCGTATTAAAGGCCATTTAACAGAAATTGATGATGAAATAAATTCCAAAAAGGGACAGGCAGAACAATTAGATTCTGCGGATATCGCAGGGCGCGATCATATTTACCAGGAAGTAGATGCTATGGTAAAGCAAAGAGATAAGAAAATTGAAGAAGTACTTCTCGATATTTTACCGGAAGCCTTTGCCGTGGTAAAGGAAACTTCCCGTCGTTTTAAAGATAATAAGGAGCTGCAGTCAACAGCTACTGACCTCGACAGAACTTTTAGCCTCACAAAAAAATATATTACGATTGATGGCGACCAGGCAACTTATAAAAATAGCTGGACCGCTGGTGGAACAGAAATTACCTGGAACATGGTGCACTATGACGTGCAGCTAATTGGTGGTATTGTCTTGCATGAGGGCAAAATTGCGGAAATGGCTACAGGTGAAGGTAAAACGCTCGTATCTACGTTGCCGGCTTACCTGAATGCGCTTGCCGGAAACGGTGTACATATTGTTACGGTAAATGACTACCTGGCCCGACGTGATAGCGAATGGAACGGAACTTTATTTGAATGGCTGGGCCTCACTGTGGATTGCATTGATAAGCATGAACCTAATAGCGACGAACGCAGAAAGGCTTATAGCAGTGACATCATTTATGGTACTAATAATGAATTTGGCTTTGATTACCTGCGTGATAACATGGTTCATTCTCCGGACGAAATGGTGCAACGAAAGCATCATTTTGCTATGGTTGATGAGGTTGATAGCGTATTAATTGATGATGCCCGAACTCCCTTAATAATTTCCGGGCCTGTTCCAAAAGGAGATCAGCAGGAATTTGACCAAATGAAACCGCGGGTAGAAAAAATAGTTGAGGCTCAAAAAAAGGTAACCAATGGTTTTTTAATTGAAGCAAAGAAAAAAATTGCCGATGGAAATGATGATCCAAAAGACGGCGGACTTTCATTATTTCGCGCGCACCGCGGACTTCCCAAAAACAATGCGCTTATTAAATATTTAAGTGAGCCGGGGATGCGCGTAAAACTTCAAAAAACAGAAAATTATTATCTTTCAGATCAGCAAAAAAACATGCCACTTGTTGACCAGGAACTTTATTTTCATATCGATGAAAAAAATAACCAGGTTGAACTAACAGATAAAGGAATTGCACTCATTACAAAGTCAGGTGAAGACCCTGAATTTTTTATAATGCCGGACATTGGTGTTAAGCTTGCTGAAATTGAAAAAAGCAATATTTCGCCCGAGGAAAAATTACAGCAAAAAGAAGTTTTACTAAATGAATATTCGGTTAAGGCGGATAGAATTCATACCGTTCAGCAATTATTAAAAGCATATACGCTCTTCGAAAATGATGTAGAATATGTGGTAATTGAAGGCCAGGTAAAAATTGTGGACGAGCAAACAGGTCGTATTATGGAAGGCCGCCGTTATTCTGATGGCTTGCACCAGGCGATTGAGGCCAAAGAAAATGTAAAGATTGAAAGCGCTACTCAAACCTACGCCACCATTACATTGCAGAATTATTTCAGGATGTACCACAAATTGGCCGGTATGACGGGAACTGCAGAAACTGAAGCCGCAGAATTCTGGGATATTTATAAACTCGATGTTGTTTCAATACCTACAAATGTTCCGGTTATTAGGGACGACACTCAAGATCTTGTGTTTAAGACGAAGCGTGAAAAAATAGGTGCAGTAATAGATGAGGTAGAAAAAATGCGGGCAGCCGGAAGGCCTATTCTCGTAGGCACAACTTCTGTAGAAGTGAGTGAATTGCTGAGTAGAATGATGAAGCAAAAAGGATTGCAACACAATGTGCTCAATGCAAAGCAACATGCCCGGGAGGCACAGGTTGTTGCGGAAGCAGGTCTTGCCGGGGCAGTAACTATCGCCACAAATATGGCAGGCCGCGGAACGGATATTAAATTAGGGCCGGGCGTAAAAGAAGCAGGCGGGTTGGCAATATTAGGAACAGAAAGACATGAAAGCCGGCGCGTAGACAGGCAGTTGCGGGGACGAGCCGGCAGGCAAGGTGATCCGGGCACTTCCATATTTTTTGTATCGCTGGAAGATGATTTGATGCGCATGTTTGGAAGTGAAAGAATTGCTTCGTTGATGGATAGAATGGGATATAAAGAAGGAGAAGTAATTCAGCATAGCATGATTTCAAAAAGTATTGAGCGTGCGCAAAAAAAGGTAGAAGAAAATAACTTTGGAATAAGAAAGAGGTTGCTGGAATATGATGATGTAATGAACAAGCAACGTACCGTAATTTATGGAAGACGTAACCATGCTTTGTTTGGAGAGCGGCTTGCTCTTGATTTGGATAACGCATTCTATTCAGTCGCTGAGGGAATTATTATTTCGTTTAAAGAAATAAATGATCATGAAGAATTTAAGCTGGCTGCTATTATGAATTTTGGAATTGATACAACGATCACGCCGGAAGAACTTGATAAAGACGATATTAATTCGCTTACCAACAGGTTGTATTATGAAGCAAAAAATCATTACAACCTGAAGAATAAAGCGATGAATGAGCAAACACTTCCTGTAATAAAAAATATCAGGAGAGAACAGGGTAATCACATTGAAAATGTAGCCGTGCCCTTTACAGATGGCAAAAAGGCAATGCAGGCAGTTGCCAATTTGGATAAAACTATTGAAACCAACGGTGAAGAATTGACGAATGCGCTGGAACGTAATATCACACTTGCTTTGATAGACGATGCATGGAAAGAACATCTGCGCGCTATGGACGATTTAAGGCACAGTGTACAAACTGCCGGTTACGAGCAAAAAGATCCATTGGTAATTTATAAAATTGAAGCGTTTAATGCCTTCAAACAAATGGATGACCAGGTAAATAAAGACATTGTAAGCTTCCTCGCACATTGCAGCATTCCGGTGGAGCAAAACCAGGGCGGCAGAATACATGAAGAGCGCAAAAGGAAAACGGATATGAGCAAAATGCTGCAACGCAAAGAAGAATTTGCAGGTGATGGTGGCCCGGAACATCTTCCACAGGAAAATGAATACATCGATCCTTCAGAAAATTTAAAACAGGAGCCTGTCAAGGCTGGTCCAAAGATTGGCAGAAACGATCCCTGCCCGTGTGGTAGCGGCAAAAAGTATAAACAATGCCACGGGCGAGGAGAGAACTGAAAGTGATCAGGAAATATTAATAATCACTTTTTATATCTAAATGAATTTATTTTCATTTATTTATGTTCCATTAGCGATTTATTGTTTTAAACTTATTGGTCGGTAGCACAATAAAATTTAATTGCAGGAGATGTTCACGAGGAGCGTTTATTCGTAAGCGTTATTTTATTTTATTCCATACTTATATTCATATTTTTTGGCAAGTTGACTTTGTTTATTATCCAGGTTAATATTTCTGCCCTGGATAAATGCTAAATCTACAATGCTATGTTCCATATCAAGTATATCACCCTCACTCACTACAATATTGGCGTCTTTGCCGGCTTCAAGCGTTCCGGTTACGCTATC
>JBDTKB010000086.1:0-6842 GCA_039935555.1 Ginsengibacter sp.
CTCTAAAGCCGTTAGTTAATTTTGATACGAAACCTTTTCTTGGGCCTCATGGTCTCACGTTTGTCGGTGGTAAGCTCTGGTTCACCGCCGAGGGATCGAAGTCTGTTGCCCGTTATGATCCGGCGACAGAAAAGGTAGATTGGTGCATGGGAACGGGACAGGACCGCACTCACATGATCTATGTGACCAGTGATGAGAAGAAGATTTATACAACTAATGTAAGTTCAGGTACCGTAAGTATTTTAACAGATACGTTATTACCGCAACGAGGAGGACCGATGGGGCCGCCACCGCCCGATGCTCCACAGGGGCCGCCGCTGAGATTTCAGCCTCATAGGGAGTGGATACAAACCCTTGTTTCTGTTTCGAAAGGTTCCGAAGGCTTCGATGTTTCACCAGATGGGCAACAGTTATGGACTGCCTCGGCTGAGGATGGTAGCATTGCCATCATCGAACTTTCAACCGGCAAAATAAATGCAACCATCGATGGCAAAGTAATGGGAGCAAACAGGCTAAGTTTTACTCCTGACGGGAAGCGGGTGTTGATTTCAAGTCTGCGGACTGGTGATCTTTATGTTTTTGATGTAGCATCGCATAAAGAATTAAAGCGGATAAATCTTGGCCGCGGATGTGCCGGTATATTGATAGATCCTGATGGATCGCGTGCATTTGTAGGATGCACGGCGGATAATTTCGTCGCTGTCATTGATCTGAAAACACTCACGGTAATAAACCACATTGATGTTGGCGGCGGCCCTGATGGACTCGCCTGGGCTGTGAGAAACTAATGATTTTCATTTTAAATACCGGAAAAATATTTGATTGAAATGCACCAATTCAACTATTTTTTTGTTAATATAACATCCGGGCATAAACGTAATTTTATATGATTTTTTTTCTTCTTTCAAATAGGATGTTATTTTAATTTGATCCTTAATTTTTTACTTGCAAATTCAGGCTGAAATTTTTACTGTGACCTTATAATTTTTCTTTCTTAAATATTTAACTTTAGATATGAATTTGAAAATATAATTCTTAGTGAAAAAGAAGGACAGTTTACAAAGATTTATTGACGCGCAAGCTCTCAGTTACGATAACGCTTTATCAGAAGTTATGAATGGAAAAAAACGAAGCCATTGGATGTGGTATATTTTTCCGCAGATACAAGGTTTAGGCTTCAGCGAAATATCAAAATTTTACGCGATCGGCGATATAACGGAAGCAGAAGATTTTTTAAAGGATCCTGTTTTAGGCAAAAGACTTGTAGCTATTTGCAATGCACTACTGGGACTTGAAAGTAACAATGCAAATCAGATTTTGGGCAGCCCGGATGATTTAAAGTTGCAATCGTGCATGACATTATTTTCTTCAGTGCCTGCGCACGATCCGATTTTTGACCGCGTATTAGCAAAGTTTTTTAATGGGACAAAAGATGATAAAACGCTACAGATAATTAAATTCAGATGGTATAAACCTTAAAATATTTTGGATTTTGTTTCAATTTGAAGATCAGAAAGGAAAGCAACTTTTACATATTTGCTTCCTGTTTGAATCAGAATAGGTAGTTTTATAATCTCTAATTCGAATTGCCACAATGGCCCGGATCTTGGAAAGTAATCCTGGCGCCACGAAAAAAATAGTGAAAATCTGCACGGCAAAGGTGTAATTTTCAAGTATAACCTGCGACAAAACGCAGGTTGAAACAATTTAAATATTTAGAAACTTGCGTAATTATAGATAACAAGATGATGCTAACCATCGTTCTTCACTAGTAAAACCAACCACATTTCTAATTTTGTATTAAAAATTTACATATGAATAAGACCATAACAGGCAGGGACATACGCAATCAGTTGAAAGCTGATTTAATTGGAAAAGACTCCTACCGCGGCGTTACATTAACTTACACTTGGCTAGCCAATCAATTTGGACATATTTCACTGGGATTCATCCCAACTTTTATGCTTTTCCTCTTTCTCTCAAGGTCTTATAACGACCAAACAGCTTCGTTTTGGGCAGCCGTTTTCATATCAATTGCCTGGTTTATCTTCGAAACTTTTAATTTTTTGGGGCCATTGCTATTAAGCAAGCCCTTAAAAAAAAAACTTTTTTTTAGAGCGCTCACCGGAATACATTTTTCAGCCGGCATGGGGAAACGTAGCCTTTGATACAATTACTGATATAGGATTTTTTTGGTTCGGGGCTTTTTTTGCGAGCCTGTTGTGTAATTATTCATTTACGTCTTTAGTAATTGTTTTTATTTTAGCAGGCCTTTTAATTTATCCCGTATACTATTGGTATCCAACCAAAATGTATTTGCAAATTCCGCAGTACCCTTTTCAATTTCGGTTAAGCCAATGGGAAGCACAACAAATTGGCCAGGAGGCTATTCATAATATAAACCGTTTCTTAAATAACGAAAGTGACGGTATGCACTTATTTATTTTTGGATCGAAAAACAGCGGCAAAACGAGGATAAGTGTAGGGATAGCCACCGAATTATCCATCAAGCATAAACCTTGCTATTATATAACGGCTATGAAATTGTTCAGCATGTTTTTTGATAATGACGAAAGGCCATCAGGTTTATGGAACTGGCGCTCATCCTCGGTATTGGTGATTGATGATATTAATGCCGGCCATCCAATTAAGCAGGATCTTATTTCTCCTGAGCACTTTTTAAAATTGATAGATACTTATTCTGCTCAAAATGAAAAAAACAGGAACGCCATTAAAAACACGAATACAATTTGGGTATTGGGCAGCAGCGATAAGGGAAAAGAACTTTATGGCAAATGGCACGAAATGCTGGAAAATATTGGCGTAGATAAGGAGAATATTCTTTCTGTTCACCTTCCATAATCAAGCAACCATTTAAAACCTAAGCCTATTTTAATATGTGATTGTCGTACGCGAAGCTGATTAAATGTGTAAGACTTTTAACGCCAAATCTTTTATACATAGGGATTATTCTTTTTTCAATAGCTGATTGTGTTACCTGGAAGTGACTGGCTATTTCTTTAAATGAATAACCCAGCGCAGCCATAGCTAACGCTTCCTTTTCCTTTAGCGATATGGCATAATGGTTGAATAATTGTTTATTAAGTTCCTCCTCAAATTCAGATTTATCAGGGCCATAAGCAGCATATCTCATGATACTGCCAAGGTTAATGCTCCTGTTTATTTGAGACCTACCAATAATTGCCGTTACCATTCCATTTTCGGAACTAAAAACACCCACCTTTGAAATTAACGGCACCTGGGTTCCGTTCTTATGTATTTTTTTTAGCTCAATTGTAAAGCTATATTTATCAAGATCTTCTGTGCGGCTATTAATAAACTTCAATGCTTTATCATTTAGTTCATTTGAAAAAGGGGCGTACTCCGGGCTTGTAATACTTACGATGGTAAGCATGGTAATTTCATCGTCCTTATAACCAAGAATGTCTTCCCAACCATCAGCATACACCATTACATTATCCTTAAAAGAATAAATGTAAATAGCTTCTTCCGGAAACCTTGGAATCGTTTTTCGATAATATAAGGCCTCCTTACTTTTTAAATCTGCGGGTACATTTGTTATGTATGACTTTGTATAATCTCCTGATTCTGCCATTCAAAAATTATGAAATTAATTAAAAGAAAAAATTTAATTCCTGCGTGTTTTCGCAGTTGCCACAGGAATTTGATAACGATAATTTTGTATCAAAGGTTTAGTATTAAATCTTAAAAATTACTCTAAAATAACAACCTATTTTTTTTGGAAATTATCTGATCCTTTAAAAAGCCATTTTTATGATTCTATGGATCAGGGCCCTTTTACATTAAATACATCAAGGCTTCAAAACTCAAATGTTTTTAACTTAAGAGTGATTAATTTTTGCAGCAAAGATATTGCCCCAGATTGAAAAGAAGATAAGATGAACAAAAAAAATTTATAAAAATAATGACAGGCATTTTTCTGAACTCACTGAAGTATAAACAGTTTTTCCTATGCCGAATATTTTATTGGTTGACGATCATCTTGTAATAATAAGCGGCTTAAAAATAGTTATCCAAAATTTTTTGGCTAACTGTAAAATTGATGTGGCTAATGATGGCGATTCAGCTTTTGAAAAAATAAAAAGAAATGAATATGATCTGATCATAATGGATATTTCTTTACCAAACACGGATTCCTACAATCTCGTTCACAATATACTCGCAGTAAAACCAGGAGCTAAAATTTTGATGTTTAGCATGAACCCTGAGGAGTTGTTTGCCAAGAGATATATCAAAATGGGAGCAATTGGGTATTTAAACAAAGACGCGTCGCTGGACGAAATTAGAACCGCTGTTGAAAGTGGTTTGCAGGGCAAGAGGTATATAAGCCCCGGGTTAAAAAAGAAACTGGCAATGGATGTGCTGGACGATAAACAGAATGACCATCAATTTGATAAATTATCACCCAGGGAATTTCAAATAGTTCAAATGTTAATTCTTGGAGATTCAGTTTCTGAAATGTCCCGCAAATTAAATCTTCATACTTCTACCATCGGCACACATAAGGCCAGAATATTTGAGAAACTACATTGCAACAATATTGTGGACCTTACTACAATGTCAAAACTTAACAATAAGATTCTGTAACCCCCAAAACAACGGTTCGTGTCACAAGCCTGCGACAGGCTTGTGGTTCACGAACCTTATTTTTCCGCAAAAGTTAAGGATCACAGGTACCGTTTGAAAAGCAGTTTTATTTGAAATAAATTTTAAACTCGCCGCTTATTTGAATCCATTTATGGAAGTGAATGATGAAATATATTAAAGGATCCCATTTAGTATTACCTTATTCTTAACGATGCTGCTGGGCTTCTTTTAGTTTATTTGTGTTTCGATAATATTTTAATCCGGCATGAAAATTAGGTGTAGCATTGTTTTATTGGCAAGCTTGCTCTCTTTTGGTTTACTCTCACTCTCCTGTTGCAACGCGCAAAACCATGCTGTTGATTCAAATTATATCCATGCATTTGAAAGATCCAACGTAATAGAAATTTACCCCGACATTTACAGCACTCGTTTCAATTTCAGTAATCCGCGCCAGCGAAAAAATAATTACAGCCTCGTAGCTAATAGCAACGCCCATATTAGCACCAACCTCAATTATAAATGGCTTTCATTAAGATATTCCTGGGCAATGCCCGGTACACAACTGGACAGACATGTAAAATTGCAATACTCTTCGCTGGGATTAAATTTTGGTGGTAAACAAATGCGTTTCCGGCCTTTTTATGAATCTTATAATGGCTTGTTAGTGCCCGTTCAGAAAATTAAGGACAGCTTTAATCTCTTTGATGGCATTCAATTTACCAGTGCAGGTTTTGATTATTATTTCTTTACCAATACAAAATTATTTTCCTTTAGCGCGGCCAAAAGCTTTTCCCAAAATCAGGTTAAAAGTGCTGGATCCGTATTTTTGATGGTTACTCCATCATGGCAAAAGATCAACTGGAAAACGCCGTCAAGGGATTTGGTTAAAGACTCTGCAACTTTTGTTCTATTATCCCAGGATCCGGAATGGGTATCTTTTATAGCCCGCCTCGGATATACACATAATTTTGTAATAGATAAAGGCAAATGGATTATTGCGCCGGCTTGTATGATTGGTGCCGGACTTTTAAATGAAATAAACACACCCGGCAAAAGGCTTCAACCTGTTACTAACATGCAGGCATGGATTAATGCAGGCTTTAACGGCCCTTATTATTATTTCTATTTTCATGCCTGGTGGAATAATTTGCATACGAATTTGCTCATCAAAAATATGAACCAGGTAAACAATAACTTCTCTCTCACAGCGGGTTACCGCTTTTCTAATTTCAGAAAAAAGATATTTAGATTGTTATAATAATAAGCTCTATCGCCATTTTTTGTTTAATAAATGAAAAGGTATTTTTTCCCGAATAAAATAATTCTTATTGCTATTTCCTGTTTTAATTATCAAATTAAATATATTGAGAAAGGAAAAAAAATACTAAATATTTTAGTAATTTAGCTAAAATATTTATATCATAAGGATGGCAGATTTAGCGACGATAGGAACAAAATCAGATATAATTGCCCGGTTAAAAAAAGAAATTCTTCTTTTAAATGGTTTTAAAAAAGCCTTAAACAACGTTGATAAAGTTGGACTCCCCTTGCCGGTAAAAAATGCTTTTCCAGAAGGTCAATTCCCCTTGGGTGCAATACATGAATTTTTAATTGAAGGTTCAGAAGAGGCCGCCGCAACTGCAGGATTTGTTTCAGGTATGCTTGCATCATTAATGCGTAACAGCGGAGTTACCATCTGGATCAGCGCTTGCAGAAATATCTTTCCTCCGTCCTTAATCTCTTTTGGAATTATACCAGAAAAAATCATTTTTATTGATTTGAAAAAAGAAAAAGAAATTCTTTGGGCAATGGAAGAGGCGCTAAAATGTAATTCTGTTGCCGCAGTTGTTGGAGAGCTGCATGAATTAACTTTTACAGCTTCCAGGCGTTTACAATTAGCCGTGGAGCAAAGCAGGGTAACTGGGTTTATACTTCGCCAAACTAAAGGCAATATCAATACTACTGCTTGTTTGAGCCGCTGGAAAATTACATCATCACCTTCAGTTTTGGAAGATGAAATGCCCGGCGTTGGATTTCCAAGGTGGAATGTGGAACTGTTGAAAGTAAGGAACGGGAAACCTGGGAAATGGGAACTGGAATTTGCGGATGGCCGCTTCAGGAATATTCCAAAAATTGCCGCAATTATTCATCAACCGGCAAAAAAAACGGGATGAAATGCAAAAGCGATTTCTCACGATATGGTTTCGTTATCT
>JBDTKB010000087.1:0-14021 GCA_039935555.1 Ginsengibacter sp.
TTACCATAATGCATTCATCGTTTACGCCTACAGCTTTTGCAAGGCGATTGGTGATAAAATGAGCACCGAAATCATTGCTAAATCCGTCTGCATCGGTGAAGCTTGCCGCCAGTCCCGCAATTTTATCTGAAGCTTCAAACAGTATAAACGGTTCTTTGTGTTTTCTTAAATAGTCTGCCGCAGTTAATCCTGCTATTCCTGCTCCTATGATGGCGATGGGGTTTCGTTTTTCCATTGTAAAAGTTTGTCTTTCTTCTTAAATACGATTGTGTTCAGTTTTTAGACTGACTCATCAACTTTGTTTCCTTCACCGGGTTTTCGCAACGTGGCTTCCAGTAACGCAGCTTTTCCGAATTTTTGCAAAATGAAATCCAACGCTGTAAAGGCCGTAAGAGAAACGGTTGATTTAAGTGTGAACTTATTGATCAAATGATCTGATTTATGCCTTGCCGCCAAAAAATTATGTATTGAATACGCCCAATTGACCTCGCTCAATATAGTCCTTACGATTTCAATTTCAAAACCTGTTTTTTGGCCAAGCAAAGAAATGGAATTTCGGTTAAATAAATCCCTATGCCGGGGAAAATGGTATAAAATAAATTTACTTAGTAAAAAGTTTGATTTAAATTTTAACCATTGCACTCAATTTAAAGGCGTTTTTTGTTTATTTCATTGTGCGTATAAATTAAAGGCAAGCCATTTTTTATTCACAATCTCCCAAATCGTTATCCCGGTTTATTGAATTGGAAACCTGTCGAGATCGAGCTCGAAATACCGTGCGGCTTCGTGTGGATTGTACCGGTAAGCAGAAATTTCTACAAAGCCATTATCGATGTAAAGTTTAATAGCTGTCTGCATAAAATCGGCAGTATCTAATTTAATTTTTTTATAGCCTGTTTTTCGCGCTGTTTCTATACACTTTTGCAATAATAATTTTCCTATTCCAAAACCCCTTGCTTCTTCTTTTACAAACATTCGCTTTACTTCACTTTCAGTTATCGAAAAGCGGCGAAGCCCGGCTACGCCAACGGCTTCATCGTTTTTGAATGCCAGGAAAAGACCACCGTTTTGTTCGTTGTACATTCCTGGCAATGCCTCCATTTCAGCATCAAAATTTTGGAAAGAAAGATCGATACCGAGCCATGCTACATATTCAAGAATTAATTTTTTGGCTAAAAGATAATCCTCTTTTGTTTGCGCGGTTTTTATTAATATTTTACCTGGCATATTAGTAATTGATTTCGAAAAATTGGAACTTTATTCATGTGAATTTATCCCCGGAAAGTGCTTTTTTTTATTATCCCGTAATTTATTGCTGATGCAAATAATTTAAAAATATTTGTTACGCTTTGCCTTGTGAAAGCTTATAAAGGTGCACATCGTCAGTTGCGTTTGGAAAGTCAATTACCTTTTCAAATTTCAGCCCAAGCTTTTTTAATAAATTTTGAGATGCTGTATTATTTTTCACGGTAATTCCGCTTATTTCAGATAAATGGAATTCTTCAAAAGCAACTTCTTTTAATTTGTGAGCAGCTTCGAAAGCGTAACCCATATTTTCAAAAGCCGGCAGCAGGGCAAAGCCAATGTCAACGCCTTCAAAACCTTCACGGCTGTAAAGGCCGCAGCTACCTATTTTTTCGCCGTCTGCTTTTCTAATGATTGTATAATTTCCAAAGCCAAGCTTTTCAATTTGAGGTACCAGCTTGTTCCTGATATAGGCTGCTGCTTCTAAAATATTATTTACATTTCTATCGCCAATAAACTCTTTCCATTTTGGTGTATTCAACAATTCCAGTATCAATGCAGCATCATCTGCTATTGTTGGTTTTAAAATCAACCTTCCAGTTTCAAATGTTTTCAATTGCTGCATTAATATCGCGGTGTTTATTTCGTTTTATGAGCTTCCATATCTATTTCAATTACCTGGTTTACCAACGCCAGGCCTTTTACTTCAAGCCACGTACCTGAGGGAAATTGCTTTTTGTAAATAGTATTGCGAAAGCCTGAAACCCGCTCGAACTCAGCCATGTTTGTTGTATAAATATTTTCTGCATATACATCGTCAAATGTGTAACCGTAATGCTGCAATATTTTTTCTAAATCGCCATAGCAATTTTTCATTTGCAATTCCAAATTGCCCGGGCCAATAACAACGCCTGAATCTGTCATGCTTACGGCTCCCGAAATTTTAAGGTCGTCACCAATTTTTACCGCATGTGTATAACCGTATTGCTTTTCAAGAGCGGGGCGCAGGTTAAAATATTCAGGAGCGCTACTTTTTACCTGGCTTTCATTTTTCGCGACATCGCTGTTTTCTTTTGCAACCTCATTGCAACCAAATAAGGTGGCGGAGACGAGCAGGGAAAGCGCAATTACAATTTGTTGATGCGAAAATTTGAATGACTTGTTCATAAAATTTTAATAGTTTGTTTTAAGTTATAATCAAAAAAATAACGAATTTTTTAGGGCTGGCAAACAGTTTTGGTGCAATAAATTTATAGATTTATCCGCTTTTCGAATTAAATGTTTTGGACTGTTTTATTTTTTTTCTTAAAATGAAAGTGATTGTTACATTTTAGCTTTATTTATTTTATTTTAAGTGCGTTTGTCCCTTACCGTTAGAAATAAGCAAATAAAGTTTCTCTAAATTGAATACCAATTCTATTAAGTAGCCGGTAAATGAAAACAGTTTTTTATTTAAAAATTAATTTTGACTTTGCATATTTCATAAAATTTTTCGACCAATTATTTGTTGATTCATAAATAAGCAGTGCCAACAATTTTTTGTTGATTTTTTTTGTCTTTCATTATAACCCTTCCTTTTTTTTCCTTTATTCGTAAACGGCTTTTCCCAATTGCGTAAGCCGATCGGCTGATTTGATTATTCATTTGCATGAAATAAACTAAAATTAAATCTGCACATAATGAGTAATCATAAAACGCTACTGACGCTGGCTTGCGTGTTCATTCTCTCTATAACGTCTGCACAGAAAAATGACTCAGTTAAAGTATTGAAGGAAGTTTTTGTAAATGGATACCGGACTGTAAATGGTGTTGGACATTTACTGGAAATGAAAGACGGAATTATTTATGCCGGTAAAAAAAATGAAGTTATTGTTGTAGATAGCCTAGATGCAAATAAAGCCATCAATAACACGCGGCAAATTCTTGGGCGCATACCCGGATTGAATATTGTAGAAACCGAAAGCAGTGGTTTTACTGCAAACGGAATTGCAACGAGGGGATTAAATCCCACTCAAAGTATTGAAATGAATACCCGGCAAAACGGCTACAACATTAGCGCCGATGTATATGGCTACAATGAAGCTTATTACCTGCCGCCGATGGAGGCTGTAAAGAGAATTGAATTGGTAAGAGGGGCAGCTTCTTTACAATTTGGCGCACAATTCGGAGGGCTGGTAAATTACGTAACTGAGGATGCGCCGAAAAATAAAAATATAGAATTTACGAGCTCGCAAACCGCGGGAAGCTTTGGCATGTTCAATTCATTTAATGCGATTGGCGCCCGTTATAAAAACATAAGTTTTTACGGCTATCTTCAATATAGAAATATGGACGGATACCGGCCAAACAGCCAGCAGTGGCAGCTTTCAGGTTTTGGCAACGTGCAGCTTGCTGCTTCAAAAAAAATAAATATTGGCCTGGAATATTCATTACTTCGAAACCGGATTCAAATGCCGGGAGGCTTAACCGATAGTCTTTTTAATGCTGATCCAAAAACTTCCATACGGGCCCGGAACTGGCTGAAAAGCCCCTGGAATATTATCAGCGCTTCTTTTAATTTCAATCCGTCAGTCAATACAACTATGAGTCTGAAAACGACCTATATTTTTAGCAACCGATCATTAGTTTGGCGCAATGAAGATGGTGGTGCCGGCGTGTTGGATACAATTGATCCCGCAACAAATCAATTTGTTCCCCGTGAAGTTGAGAAAGAAAACATGCAAAGCATCGCCACGGAAGCTCGAATTTCAAGAACGTATACACTTGGCAAAACCGACGCTACTTTCGCCGCCGGCTTAAGATTTTCTTATGCATGGTTTAAGCGTGAAGAAGGCGGGGAAGGAACTACAGGCAGTGATTTTAATTTAACTATTACCGGTCCCTATGAAAACAATTTAAATTTTACAACACTTAATGTAGCACCTTTTATAGAAAATATTTTCAGGCTAAGTAAGTCGTTCACTATAACGCCGGGAGTAAGATTTGAATATCTAAAAAGTAAAGCAACCGGTTATGTAACTGATGATAATGTAAAGCAAATTGCCGACGACGAACGCGAAAGAATCTTTCCTTTGCTGGGAATCGGAATGGAGTTTAAACCTTCAATTAACGGCAGTATTTATGGCAACATAAGCCAGGCATACAATCCTATTAATTACAGCCAGCTTCAGCCTTTTGGAGTAACGGCGAAAATCGACAGCCATTTAAAAGATGCTTATGGTTTTAATTCTGATATTGGCTATAGAACCACAGTTAAGAATTATTTAAACCTTGACGTTAGTTTATTCTATTTGCAATACAATAACAGGATTGGTGAAGTGGTAAAACAAGATCCCATAACCGGCGAAGATTATGCCTATAGAACCAATTTTGCGGCCAGTGTTCACAAGGGTGCTGAAACATATATTGAGTTTAATCTTTTGAAATATTTGAATCAAGAATCGGTTCAGGGCCTCAGCATTTTTAATTCATTCGCTTACATTGATGCAAAATATACACGTGGTGAATACAAAGGAAACAGGGTAGAGGCCGCCGCAAAAACTATTGAGCGCGTTGGAGTGATTTATAATAACAGGCATATTTCTTCCACCTTACAACTTAGCTATGTTGGAGATGCCTACGGAGATGCTACGAATGTAAAAATCAGCGATAACCCGGTAGCAGGCTATATTCCCGCTTATACAGTTTTAGATTTCAGCGCTACTTATAAAATTAAAAACTATGCGTTGAAATTTGGTGTAAACAATTTTTTAGACAAATCATATTTCACACGAAGAACTGATGAATATCCGGGCCCGGGAATAATACCGGCACAAACGAGGAGTTTTTATTTTGGCCTGCAGGTTAAAATATAAATAAGGTGTGGCACACAAAAAAATTCAAAAAAAAATCCTTTTGAAATACAGGCATTATTCTGAAAAAATCCTGGATAAATGATAAGAAGAACTTATTAAATTTCGGAAATATAAACCCGGCGTGATGAATTAAACGACTTGTAAAATCAAACATTTTCAGTATTGGCGACAATCTCATCCATATCAATGCCGGAATGACTTTCGTTGTAAACGCAAGTACCGTTATTTATAATCAAAACCTGTGGAGACTGGTGCCGGATATCAAAATCCATCGCGATTTTGTTAGAGAGGTTCCTATGATTTATTATATCAAGAAAATAAAAATCTATTCCTTCAGGAGTATTATTTTTATCGAGGCGGTGCCTTGCCATACTACTTATAGAGCATCGGCTACTGTGCTTAAAAATTACCTGGGGTTTCTGTAACGAATTTGCTTTTATCTCTTCTATTTGTTGCTCGTTAAGCAATGGTATCCAATCCATAGTGCAAAGCTAAGGCCTGCCTTGTAAAATCAATGAATAATATTTTCTGTCATTGGGCAGCCTGTTCTGCTTCTACGGGAGCTGCTGCAGGATGCAAGGCTCATTATAATTGAACTTGCCAAAACAAAAACGATAATAACTTTTTTCATAATGAACTTTTGGGTTAAAACTTTACTTTGCATCCTCAAGCAAATTTAAAACAACCATTGTAAGTTGTTATTGCAAAAACGAAATATATTTCAATCTATTGTTAAATTCTACATTTAAACCGATTATACCATAAAATGCGCATTCATTTTATAGCCATTGGCGGCAGTGTTATGCACCAGCTTGCCATTGCACTTCATGGAAAAGGATATCATGTAACCGGAAGCGATGATGAGATTTTTGAACCTGCTTCATCCTGGTTAACCAAAGAAGGAATTATGCCTGCCGAAACCGGCTGGTTCCCAGAAAAAATAACCAATGACATTGACGCCGTAATATTGGGCATGCACGCCAAGGCAGATAATCCTGAACTAATAAGAGCGAAGGAATTGGGGTTGAAGATATTTTCATTTCCGGAATATATTTATAAGGAAAGTGAGCACAAAAGAAGAGTGGCCGTAGGTGGCAGCCATGGCAAAACGAGTACGACGGCAATGATTATGCATGTACTTCAGCATTCAAAAATTGATTTTGATTATCTCGTAGGCGCAAGGCTTGATGGTTTTACGCAAAGTGTTCGCATTACCAATGCGCCCTTAATTGTTTGCGAGGCAGACGAATATCCTGCAAGTGTGATTGAAAAACGCCCAAAGTTTCATTTTCTTTTTCCACATATCGCCATCATTACCGGTATTGCATGGGATCATATTAATGTTTTTCCCACATTTGATTTTTACCTTGAGCAGTTTAAAATTTTTATTGAAAAAATTGAAAAAGGCGGGATATTAATTTATAATGAGACAGATACAATTTTGAAAAAATTAATTGATGATAATTTAAGAAATGATATAAAATATATTCCTTATGGGTTGCCATCTTTTTTTATTGAAAATGGCATCACAAGTGTGATGATTGGAAAAGAAAAAACGCGGTTGCAGGTTTTTGGCAACCATAATCTTTTAAATTTGCAGGCAGCGTGGCATGTTTGTAAAGAACTGGGTTTAACAGATATTGAGTTTGCAAATGGTATTGCCGGATTTACCGGAGCTTCTAAAAGGCTTGAATTACTGGCATCAACGAGGCAATATAATGTGTATCGTGATTTTGCACATGCACCCAGCAAAGTAGTTGCAAGTATAAATGCAGTAAAGCAGCAATTCCCCGAAAGAAAACTGGTAGCTGTACTCGAGTTGCATACCTTCAGCAGCCTCAATGAAAAATTTATGACGGAATATGCGGGTGCTATGGATAATGCTGATGAAGGAATTGTTTTTTATAGCAATCATGCATTGGAATTAAAACGGATGCCTCCTCTTGCGCCCCAGGGTGTGATGGATGGCTTTAAAAAATCAACCCTTATAGTTATAACAGACAAAAATAAACTGGAAGAAAAATTAGCCGCCATTGATCGCGCCAATACCAGTTTTCTTTTTATGAGTAGCGGTAATTACGAAGGAATTGATATTTTGAAAACGTTAGGTTCAACACTATAAAGTAAAATCTATAATCTCTAAATATTTAAAACTAAAAATGGCTTTACAATTAAAACGACCACTGGCTTTTATTGATCTTGAAACAACAGGCACGAATCTTTCCACGGACCGGATTGTAGAAATTGCCATAATAAAAGTGCTTCCTGACGGCACTAAAATCGTCAAACAGAAATTATTGAATCCGCAAATGCCGATTTCAAAAGCGAGCGCGGAGATTCATGGAATTACGGACGAGAAAGTAAAGGATGCGCCTACTTTTAAACAGGTGGCCAACGAGCTTAAACAGTTTATTGATGATGCAGATTTATCTGGTTATAACTCCAATCGATTTGATATACCATTACTAATGGAAGAATTTTTACGAGCTGGTATCAACATAGATATGGCCAACCGCAGAATGGTTGACGTGCAGCACATTTTTCACATGATGGAGAAGCGGACATTGGGAGCAGCGTACAAATTTTACTGTGCAAAAGAATTACTGGAAGCGCACTCGGCCGAAGCAGATGCAACAGCAACGTGGGAAATATTGGAAGCGCAACTTACGAGGTACGAACATTTAGGAAATACTTTAGATACTATTTTGCAATTTACAGGCGAAGAAAAATTCGTTGATTTTGCACGCCGCTTCATTATGGACAATGACGTAGAAGTATTTAATTTTGGAAAACACAAAGGAAGGCCCGTTACCGAAGTGCTTAAAGCAGAACCCCAATATTATGACTGGATGATGAAAGGCGATTTTCCTTTGCATACAAAACAAAAACTTACAGAAATATTAAATCGCACGCTGCTAAAGAAATAAAATTCGGCCGTTTAACCTTTTTGCAACTTATTTTTTAAAGATAAATTGTAATTTCATTGTAAATACGAGTCTTTTTTTGGAAAAACTTCTCATTATACCCACCTACAACGAAAAAGAAAACGTAGCGTCGATACTTGAAACGGTATTTTCGCTGCAACAGAATTTTCATGTGCTTATTATAGATGACGGCTCTCCCGATGGAACCGCCGATATTGTGAAAAGCCTTTTCTCCAGGTATGAAGGAATGTTGTTTTTAGAAGAACGATTTGGTAAGTTAGGGCTTGGTACTGCTTACATTATGGGATTTAGGTGGGCACTCGCAAGAGGTTATAGCTATATTTTTGAAATGGATTGCGATTTTTCTCACAACCCACGTGACCTTGACAGGCTTTACGACGCTTGTAAAAACCAGGGTTTCGATCTAGCAGTTGGTTCACGTTATGTAAAAGGAGGGGATGTTGAAAACTGGCCTTTAGTGCGCATCGGGCTGTCCAAAGGAGCATCTGCCTATACACGACTGATCACTTTCATGCCGGTTAAAGATCCTACTGCCGGGTTCGTTTGTTACAGAAGTGAAGTTCTCGAGGCTATCAATCTCGATCAAATAAGTTTTGTAGGTTACGCTTTCCAGATTGAAATGAAATTTGCTGCCTGGAAACTAGGATTTAAAATAAAAGAAGTTCCGATAACTTTCGTTGACCGCAAATTTGGAATTTCTAAAATGAATAAGGGTATTGTAAAAGAAGGAATTTTTGGTGTGCTAAAACTTAAATGGATAAGCATGTTCAAAAATTACCGAAGCAGGGTCAAAAATATACCCGAAGTAAATTCATACCAGGCACGTGAGGTTTTGCTGGAAAGAAAATAGTTCTCTTCGTCTTTATTTTTCAACATGAATTTTCTTCTTAGTTTATTTATATGCAGGATGAAATTGCTGTAAAGTGTCGCGCAGGTATTCCCTGTCGAGATGCGTGTAAATCTCAGTAGTAATAATGCTTTCATGTCCAAGCATTTCCTGAACGGCTCTAAGGTCTGCGCCTCCCTCAACCAAATGTGTTGCAAATGAATGTCTGAAAGTATGCGGTGAAATACTTTTTGAAATGCCTGCTTTCTTAGCCGCGTCTTTTATTATCATAAAAATCATGACGCGGGATAGTTTTCGACCTCTTCTGTTTAAAAAAAGTATGTCTTCATTGCCGGGTATAACGGGAACGTGTACACGAATATTTTTCCTGTAAAGACTTATATATTTTATAGCTGGTGCACCCACAGGAATTAATCTTTCTTTATCGCCCTTTCCAATAATTCTAATATACCCAACGTCAAAATACAAGCATGATAGCCTGAGGTTTACCAACTCGCTTACCCTTAATCCACAACTATACAACGTTTCAATAATTGCTTTATTTCTGGCGCCTTCAGGAGTACTTACATCAATCGCATTGCTTATTGATTCTATTTCTGCAAAGCTTAAAATATCTGGTAGCTGTTTTCTAAGCTTTGGCGTTTCCACCAATATTGTGGGATCGGTTTTGGAAATTTGCTCCTGCAGGCAATATTTATAAAAGTTTCTGAGGCCGGAGATGATCCTTGATTGGGAAGATGGCGTCATTCCTAATTCGCTGATCCACTTTAAAAAATTTTCAAGGTGCTCAAGTTTAACTTGCCCGGGATTAAAGCCGGGTTCGCTAAATGAAAGGAATTGCGTGAATTTATCTATGTCATGCAGGTAAGCGTCTACAGAGTTTTCTGATAAAGATTTTTCCAATTGAAGATAGGCCTTAAATCCTTTTTTGTAACTGTCCCACATTTAAAAACTACTGTTAATGGTTGCGAAATTAAAATAAATTTTAAGCTACATTTATATTTTAAACATACGTATTCTATAATCAACATCATCATCAATATTTCATGGCCGTCAATCTTCGCAAGCACAAGAAAAAATTTGAAGCAAATAGAAAATCCTTAAGGCATTTTATAACAAGAACAGAAAATAATCCTCCGGCGAATCTTGAAATGCTCGCAGACCGGGCTGATAAAGAAGTATGGGAGGAAGTAGATTGTCTTAGCTGCGCTAATTGCTGCAAAGTAATGAGCCCAACTTACACCTTTAGCGATATTAAAAGAATTGCCGTTCATCTTGGCATGAGGACTAAAGATTTTAAAGAAAAATGGCTTTATCTTGATAAGAGAGAAAATGACTGGATGAATAAATCACGTCCGTGCCAGTTCCTTGATTTGAAAACAAACAGGTGTTCTATTTATGCCGTTCGCCCCGCTGATTGTGCAGGGTTTCCGCACCTGGTAAAAAAGCCATTAACGGATTACATGTATGTTCATAAACAGAATATTGAATATTGCCCGGCGACCTTATTATTTGTTGAAAAACTGTATGAGGCAGTTAAAGCTTAGCGTCGTTGCTTCGAAAGTTTTTTTAGATCATCAAAAGAAAGATTTAGTAATTCATAATGATCCGCATCCGGTAAACTAAAATGCCACCATTCAGTTTCGAGAGGTATAAATCCATATTTTTCCATAGTCGTTTTAAGGAGTAATCTATTTTGTAAAATCTCTTCAGGAAGTTGCATGAAGTTCTGGTGCGCGGTGTCGCTGAAGTTGTCAAATCCTGTTGGCATCATAATTTCCTTCCTGGTACGAAGATCTACGATCGCAACATCAACGGCTATACCGCGGTTATGCCCGCTGCCCTTTGACGGGTCTGCCGCATAACGGCTGTCTTTCACCTTTTCCCACATTTGTTCCGTAATTGAATAAGGCCGGTATGCATCAAATATTTTGATCGTTAGCCCTTGAATTTCCAGGTCTGCGACAACTTTTTTCAAAGCATTTGCTGCGGGCAGGCGTAAGTATGTAGTATGCAAAGTTGGGTACAACTTTGCGTGCATAAAATTATTGATGCTAGCATATTTTAAGTCCAAAACTACAGATGGAATTTTCCTTAGTACATCAACCATCCCCTGATTAGAATCAACCGTAATTTCATTTTGCAATAATTTTAGTTTATTTACTACGTTTAATCCATACTTATTACCGACATTTGATTGTGCCAAAACGTTTGTAGATGTAAGGCCATTTAATATTAAAAAAAATACCAACCACCTCAAAGAATTATTTGCACTATAAATCATATTCGTTTCAATTAACTTAAGAATATTCTCTTTAATAAAATTCATGTAGTTGTATGCTGGGAAAAACAAATTTAGTCTATGTTTTTTTGCCCCTTATTTTAATGGTTTGCGTGGTTAGTTGTAAAACCAAACATGCTGCCGTAAAAAAGGAAATTGTAAAGCAGCCTGAGGATATGGACGAGCAGATTACCGACAATATAAAGGCTGTAATACAATTTGCAAAAGACAATGATGGTAAAATAAATGACTCCATCAAATTAAGCCTCACGGGCTTGGTAGCTTCATTTTACGATAAAAATGATTATCACAATATTTGGAGCAAAAAGGAAAAATGGCTTCCGGTCGCGGATTCACTTTTTGATTTTATAAAGAACTCGAAGTACTATGGATTGTATCCATCGGATTACCATTACAAAGACCTTTCAGCGCTGCGAAAAAAATTAGTTGAGGATACATTAGCAAAAATGGATGCGATCGTTTGGACTAAAGCAGACCTGATGCTAAGCGATGCTTTTATGAGAACAGCAAAAGATCTCAAAGAAGGAAGATTACTGCCAGACAGTATTTCGATCGTTAAAAAGCAAAAGTTCATTGATTCGTTTTTTATTAAAAATTTAGAAGATGCCCGGCAAAATAATTTTGTCACTAACATCTTTAATTCAATTGAGCCTTCAAATAATCGCTATCAAGCGCTAAAAAATGTTATAAAGGATTTTGTTGATAGCATGAATTATAAACACTATCAGTATATCATTTATCCTCAAAAAGACTCGCCAATACTTGTAAAAAATTTACAAAAACGGTTGATGCAGGCGGGTATAAATATGCCGGGTGACGACAATCCCGACTCACTAATTTTTAGTAAGGCTATAAGGAAATACCAGGGTGCGCATAAAATAAAAAAGGATGGAAAAATAAGTGTAAAGCTGGTTGAGTCACTCAATAACTTTGACGTAGAAAAATTTAAAAGGATTGCGGTTACACTAGACCGTTATAAGCTGCTACCCGACACCATGCCGGTGAGATATGTTTTAGTCAATATTCCTGGTTATTATCTTGAAGTATTTGATACGGATACGTTGGTGCTTCATTCCAAAGTTATTGTTGGCAAGCCTGAAACACGCACGCCGGTTCTGTATTCTATGATAAGTGATATGGTTACTTATCCGCAATGGACTATTCCGGAAAGTATTATTAAGAGAGATATTTTACCTGCACTAAAAAAAGACCCGGGCTACCTTGCCCGCAAAGGGTTTAATCTCGTTGATGATAATGGAAATGTGGTAGATCCATACGTTGTTAAATGGTCAAAATATACCAACGGAATCCCTTGGAAAGTAATGCAGGGGAGCGGCGATGATAATGCATTGGGTATTTTAAAATTTAATTTTAATAATCCTTACAGTGTTTATCTCCACGATACCAACCAACGCTACCTTTTTCAAAATTCTGAGCGCGATTTAAGTCATGGCTGTGTGCGCGTTCAAAAATGGGAGGAACTTGCTTTTTACATTGCAAGAAATGATAGCCTTAATAGAATAAGTGAAAAAAAACTTGCTTACAATGTAGATTCAATTAAAACATGGCTTGCTAATAAGGATAGAAAACGAATAATCGTAAAAAGCAGGTTGCCATTATTTATTCAATATTTTGGATGTGAAGCCAGGAACGATAAACTGGTTTTTTACGATGACATTTATAACGATGATGGAATGCTTGCCGAAAAATATTTTGCAAATAAATAGACGTTTGAAACGTTATAGAATACACCTTCTTAGCAAAATTTTTTAATTGATATGAAAAAATTATACCTGTTAGTATTCCTATTCGTTAGTATTTATAATAGC
This sequence comes from Ginsengibacter sp., assembly GCA_039935555.1. Lineage (GTDB taxonomy): Bacteria > Bacteroidota > Bacteroidia > Chitinophagales > Chitinophagaceae > Ginsengibacter. The sequence goes on from JBDTKB010000087.1 coordinate 13,023, forward strand.
GCGCCGGCTCAAAAAAAATCTACAGCTAAAAGCAAAACAACTAAAACTGAGCATGGCTCAAAAAAAATTATCATTAAGTATGGTATGGCCAGCTTTTACGCGAAAAAATTTGATGGACGTAGAACGGCAAATGATGAAATTTTTTCTTCAAAAAGATATACGGCTGCCTGTAACCAATTACCATTTAATACCTGGATAAAGGTAACCAACCTAAGAAATAGCAAGTCCGTTATCGTTAGGATAAACGACAGGCTTAATCCAAAAAATAAACGATTGGTTGACCTTTCCAAAGCGGCAGCCAAAAAGCTTGGATATTCGGGAAGGGGGATTACCAAAGTAAAGGTGGAGGTTTTAAATAATTTTCATCTTTAAGAAATTTCTTTACAAATCCATTGAATAATCAAGTTGCTTTATTTTTTGATTTCTATCTAAAATATGTTTTTATTTTTCTACTTAAAGAAAATAAAGTGCCTACATTAATTAATTTTCTCCTTTGGAAGTAACCCTATACTTTTGTTTCAAAGCAAACCAACTATTTATGAAAAAATTATATTTTTTAACGATCACCTTTTTCTGTTTTTCGGCCATCTTCGGGCAGCAGGAAACATTTCAAAAAAAGAAATTACTTGGATTTAATTTTTTCTTTAATGATTTTCAAACGGCGGCTGACATTAGAACAAATGGCCTCGTAAGCGTGCTAAAAGCTAAAACTTTCTTTAAGACCGACAAAATGAATCCCGGGTTGGGTGTTAATTATCTCTCCGGCTTAAGCAAGCATGTAGATTTTGTTGTTTCATTAGACGCATCAGCGGTTACCTATCCTCTCCAAAATAATCCTAATCAAAATTCAGAGGGATTATTGTTGGAAACAAATGCCAGCCTGAATCTTAAGTTATTAAGTGATAGATATTGGGTAGTTCCATTTATTGATGTAGGTGTTGGCGCAAGCAAATTTGAGAAATATTATAGTGCCTTTATCCCGATTGGGGTAGGTATACA
>JBDTKB010000088.1:0-3860 GCA_039935555.1 Ginsengibacter sp.
TCAAATTTCTTTGCATAATCATCATCCACAAACGTGTATTCAAAAGGTTGTTCTGTATTGAAACTTTTGAAAACTGTTCCTATTTTATTGATCGCTTCGTGTGTGCTCACGGAAGGATTTAATTTAAGAAGTGCAAGGTCGCCCTGGCCGTTCAGATCTGCATAAACAACCGGCTTGGGCTCAGCATAAGGCGATTCCATCACCATATCTTTAACAACGCCAATAATAGAATATGGCTGGCCGAACCAGGTAACATTTTCACCAACAGGATTTTTTAAATTCATGTAACGCGCAGCCGCTTCGTTAATAATTAATGCGGTAGTGTCCGTTGGAAAATCTTTGGAAAAGTTGCGGCCTTCTTTTATATGCCAGTCTATTGTTTTGCCATATTCTGGTGAAGCATATACCATCCCGAAATCAACCGAAAGATTCGGATCTTTTCCCCGCCAGCTTAAACCACTTGTACTATTCCAAATGCTTGTGGTAGGCGTTCCTGCTTCCGCCAACGATGTAATTGCGCCGGCCTTCACCAATTCATTTTTTACCACATCAAAGTGATCATGAATGGAACCGTTTGAAGTTGGTATAGCGATAAGATTTGCTCTTGAATAACCAACAGACCGATCTTTCGCAAATTCTATTTGCTTGTAAACGATTATTGTTGCAATAATTAATGTAACCGATACAGTAAACTGTAATACCACCAATATTTTACGCGGAATAGCGGTATACCTACCGGCTTTGAAAGTACCCTTTAAAACTTTTACCGGCTTAAAAGATGATAAATAAAATGCGGGATAACTGCCTGCAACCAAAGCAATAATTAAAACAAAAACAATGCTGGCCAGCCAAAAGAAAAAATTCGTCCATGGCAGAGACATTTGTTTATCCGCCACCTGGTTAAAAAACGGAAGTGAAAGTGCCGCGATTAGTATAGATAAGGCAAAAGCGAAACCCACGGTTAACAATGACTCGCTGAAAAATTGCATGACCAATTGCTTTCGCTTTGAGCCAATTGTTTTACGAATACCAACTTCTTTTGCGCGCTTCTCGCTTTTTGCCGTGCTCAAATTCATAAAGTTGATACAAGCCAGTAACAAAACAAACACGCCAATAATACCAAACATCCAAACATATTGAATAGCACCACCAACGTTTACACCATTTTTAAATTCAGCATATAGATGCCATTTGCTCATGGGTTGCAAAAAAAGTTCTGGCTTCTTTTTTTGCAGGTCTGCATTAATATTGATGAGCTTTGCATCCTTTATTCTTGCATTCACTTCTTTGATGTTTGCATGATCATTCAACAAAACAAATAGCTGTGTAAAATTTGGACGCCATGGATCTGGCATTGTTTTTAACCATTCTGTATTGTTGAAAAAAAAGTCCCAGGTACCCATAAAACCAATATTGGCAAACGAAGAATTCTGTGGAAAATCTTTGTACACACCGGTAACTTTCAAAGGTGGAAATTGATCAATAGAAATCAGTCTGTTTAAAGGATCCTCATCGCCAAAATATGCTTTGGCTACAGAGGCAGATAATAATACTGAAGTTGGGTCACTCAAACTATTTCTATTGCCGCTCAACATTTTCAATGAAAACATATCTGGCGCTCCGGCTTCAAAAAAACCGCCCTTTTCTTTAAGCTTTTTATTGTCATAATTCAGCAGATGATCTTGCTTTAACCCGCCGGCCATAACCACCTTTTGAAAATCGCCGCCATAACTCGTACGAATAACTTTTGCAAGAGGATAAGGTGTATTCGTCCAGGTATCTATCTGGCCATTATTATTTTGATTCTGCAATACCTGCGCAATGTTTTCATAATTATCAAAATTTTTATCAAATGAAATTTCATCGTACATCCATAATCCAATTAAAATAGCAACAGCCATTCCTGTGGACAGACCGGCAATATTAATAAACGAATGCATCTTGTCTTTTATAAGGATGCGCCAGGCGGTTTTGAGATAATTTCTAAACATATAATTGCATTTTTTTGTTTTTATCTGAATGATTCCGATAAACCATTTTGGTCATTGGCATCTATTTGAATTTAAATTCAGGTGTTTGCAATAAAAGATTTCTGTTTTTTTTCTGTTTGATGATGAAAGGAAATTATTCACTTCTTAAGCTCTTCACCGGGTTTGCAATTGCCGCTTTTATTGCCTGTACACTCACCGTTATCAGCGCAATCAAAATCGCGATAACTCCGGCTAAAATGAAAATCCACCATTGTATATTTATTCGATAAGCAAAACTCTGCAGCCATTTATTCATGGCCCACCAGGCAACAGGAAATGCAATAAGAGAAGCAATAATTACAAGCTTTAAAAAATCGCGGGCAATCATTTGAACAATACCAGCCACATTTGCACCCAGCACTTTTCGTATCCCAATTTCTTTCGTGCGTTGCTCCGCTGCATAAGTGACCAGGCCAAATAAACCCAGGCAGGCAATAAGAATGGCAAGTAAAGCAAAAGTGATAAAAATTTGCCCCATACGCTGTTCGGTTGTATATAATTTATTAAAATCTTCGTCCATGAAAGTATAGTCAAAAGGTTTCGATGGAGCCATGGCTTTCCATTTACTTTTTAGCTGTGCAATAATATTTGGAATGTCCTTTGAATCGATGCGCACTGAGATATTCCCGTTATCGTTACCAAGAAACAATGCTAATGGCGTGACCACATCACGCAAAGAGCTGAAGTTGAAATTTTTTATTATGCCGATAATATGGAAGTCAGGGCGGGCTTTCGCATCCATATTGTATATGGTATAGAGCTTTTTATTCAGCAGGCCTTTTGTGGCCAGGAATTTCTCGGCAGCCTCATTAATAATGATACCGGTTGAATCAGTAGAAAATTGAGGAGAGAAATTTCTTCCCTGTAATAGTTTCAGATCGAGCGCCGGAATATAATTTTCATCAACTGTCCATGCCTGCAGATTGATTCCTGTGCTTGGGTCAAGAGCCGGCGATGTAAAAAAGGTGTTACTATTCCTATAATAATTTACCGGAAGATAACCCGTCATCGTGGCGTCTTTAACGCCACTTATTTGCAGCAGCTCATTTCTAAAAGTAGTTGCCTGGCCTTTTAATGCATCGGTGTGGTTGATGGTGATAACCTGGTTGCGGCTAAACCCGACATCTTTATTGTGAATGTAATTAAGCTGGTTATAAATAACTACCGTTCCGAAAATAAGGATGATTGAAATAGCAAATTGAAAAACTACCAATGCATTACGCAACCATGATCTTTTAAAACCGTTGGCCAGTTTACCTTTCAGCACATCTATCGGCTGGAATGATGATAAGAAAAATGCAGGGTAGCTGCCGGCAAGTAATCCTACCACGATCATCAGTGCAATAAGTGAGAGCCACATTTTTGGCCGAAACAGGGTAGAAGCGAGAAGGCCTTTTCCGGAAAGTTGATTAAAATAAGGGAGTAATAACCATGCAATGACAAGTGCGAATGCAAGTGCAATAAAGCTTATTAAAAGTGATTCAATTAAAAATTGCTGAATAAGATTTTTTTTGAGTGACCCCAATACTTTTCTCACACCAACTTCTTTTGCACGGTTGGAGGAACGTGCCGTTGAAAGATTCATGAAATTGACACAGGCGATCAGCAGGATCATCAGGGCTATTCCGGAAAAAATATATACGTAGTCTGCATTGCCATTTCCTTCAAGTTCCGCAGTTCTGTTTGAATACAAATGAATAGCCGTTAACGGCGTAAGCGTTGCACGAATATATCCTCCTCCCTTTTCAAACTGGTCAACGCTTTGATTGACCATGCTTTTTAATTGTGGGCCGATATGCCTGTCCATAAACGGATTCAGTAGCGCTTCCA
>JBDTKB010000089.1:0-2911 GCA_039935555.1 Ginsengibacter sp.
GTATAATTTGTTCATCGTCTCACGCGCCCAATATTGCGTTTTCCACGGTTCTCCTGCATAATCATAAAGATAGATCATGTGTTGAATCGGTTGATTTCCGTGAGCATGTTGACCCATATCTGCTATCTGCATTTCTCTAATTTCGTGAATGACTCCACCATAATAACTATCATCAAAAACAGGTGGCATTACAAAAACAGAATCGAGCATTTGCACAAAATTTTTCTTGCCGCTCATTAATTTTATCAGGCCAGCAATATCCTGGAACACAGACCAACTGTAGTGCCAGCTATTACCTTCGGTAAATGCATCGCCCCATTTAAAAGGATTGAATGGAGATTGAAAATCGCCATCTTTATTTTTGCCGCGCATCAATAAATGAGCTGAATCAAAAAGATTCTTATAATTCATTGAATGGCGCTTGTAAATATCAATTTCTGAACCCGGCTTGCCGAGCACCTTTCCCAGTTGATAAATACAATAATCATCATAAGCATATTCTAAAGTTCGTGCTGCGTTTTCGTTAATGCCAACGTTATACGGCACGTAGCCGAGACTGTTATAAAACTTTACGCCGGTGCGGCCTGTACCGTGCGGGCCTTCACTATTTGCACCGTGTATTAAAGCTTCGTATAATGTATTAATATCGTAACCACGGCCACCTTTCAAATATGCTTCCGCGACTATTGAAGCAGAATTATTTCCTACCATTACATCGCGGTAGCCGGGCGCCGACCACTCTGGAAGCCAGCCGCCTTCCTTATAATCATTCACTAATCCTTGCTGCATTTCTTTCACGATAGAAGGATACACCAAATTTAAAAATGGATATAATGCCCGAAACGTATCCCAAAAGCCAGTGCCTCCAAACATATAGCCATCCTTAATTTCGCCTGCGTAAGGGCTATAATGAATGATTTTTCCTGATGCATCTACTTCATAAAATTTTAAAGGGAAAAAAACCATCCGGTATAAACAGGAATAAAAAGTTTTTAATTGATCCGTAGTGCCGCCGGAAACTTTTACCCTTCCAAGAACTTTGTTCCATTCCACCTTTGCATTTGATTTTGTTGTCTCAAATTTTTGATCGCCAATTTCTTTTAAATTAGTTTCCGCTTGTTCAAAACTGATAAATGAAGACGCCACTTTAGCCTGAATTATTTCTCCTTTATGCGTGTTGGTAAATCCAACGATGGCGCCCACATGCTTGCTCTTTTGTTCATTGTCTTTTGTGATAATGCTATCAAGAAATGTATAGGTATAATCAAAAGGTTTATCAAAAATAATAATGAAATAATTTTTAAAATTTTTCGCAACGCCACCACTGTTACGCGTTGTATATCCTATAATTTTATTTTCAGCAGGAATAATTTTTATGTAAGAGCTTCTATCCAATGCATCAATTATTACAGAAGAGCTATCGGCTTTTGGAAAAGTAAAACGAAAACTCGCGGCGCGTTCGGTTGGCGCTATTTCCGTCGTTACGTTTTCATCAGCCAAATAAACTTTATAATAATATGGCTTTGAAATTTCAGCCTTATGAGAAAACCAGCTTTCTCTTTCACTTTCTTTAAAACGCACTTTACCTGTTATTGGCATAATTGCAAACTCTCCATAATCGTTCATCCAGGGTGAAGGTTGGTGTGTTTGTTTGAAGCCATTAATTTTATCTGCGGTATACTGATAGGCCCAGCCGTCGCCCATTTCACCAGTTTGTGGCGTCCAGAGATTCATGCCCCAGGGAAGGCCAATTGCAGGAAATGTATTGCCGTTAGAAACATCGGGCTTTGAATCTGTTCCCATTAATGGATTAACAAGGTCCGCATAATTAACGGGCTCGTTAACCACCTGGGCATTAAGTTGAAAAACAAAAAATAGTAATACAAATGGAGATAAAAATTTGCCCATGAAAGATTTTGGATTAAAGTGATTTTTCTATTTTTTTTGTGCCATTTCAAACAGAAAAAATGTTGAAATATAATTTGAAATACCCTGAAATATTGCGACAAATTTTTAAAGTGATTTCCTTTTTTCGTCTTGAATATAAAAAATAAAAAAGTCTTTCATGAAATGCTTTCAAAAAGAAACCCTTCCAATGTAAGGAGAAAAAAATGCGAACGAAATTAAAATTGTCCCCTAAAATGAAAGCAACTTAAATTTCAGAAGAAAGCGAAGCGCCCAAATATTCCCTGTTCATGCGTGCAATATTTTCAACGGAAATACCTTTAGGACATTCTGCTTCGCAATTATAAATGTTGCCACAATTACCAAAGCCTTCTTTATCCATTTGGCCAACCATATTTAAAACGCGTGTATTTTCTTCCGGCTTGCCTTGCGGAAGTAATGAAAGTTGGGAAACTTTTGCACTCACGAATAACATGGCAGAACCATTAGGGCAAGCGGCAACGCATGCACCACAACCTATACAAGCTGCTGCATTGAAAGCTTCTTCAGATTTTGCACGATCAACAGGAAGCGAATTTGCATCCGCTGCGTTCCCTGTGTTTACAGAAATAAAACCTCCCGCCTGGATGATCCGGTCAAAGGCTTTTCGATCAACCATTAAATCTTTTATAACAGGAAAAGCAACGGACCTCCACGGCTCAACAACAATTGTATCTCCATCTTTATAAGCCCGCATGTGTAATTGACATACCGTATTTTTTTGCCATGGACCATGAGCGCGCCCATCAATATACATACTGCACGAACCACAAATTCCTTCACGGCAATCATGATCAAAAGTTATAGGATCCTTTCCTTCCTCAATCAATCGCTCGTTCAACACATCAAACATTTCAAGAAAAGACATTTCAGAAGAAATATTTTGTACGGCATAGGTTTCAAAGCGTCCCTTAGTATCAGCGTTTTTCTGGCGCCACACTTTCAGGGTAAGATTCATATTATAATG
>JBDTKB010000090.1:0-9127 GCA_039935555.1 Ginsengibacter sp.
TTCCCGCGTGTCGGCCTTTGTAATAACTTCCGAGGGCTTCGGTACTATCTTCAATAACTACGAGATTATATTGTTTTGCAAGTGCAAGTAATCGATCCATATCGCAAATATTACCAAGCACATGCACTGGCATAATCACCGGAATTCTTTTTCCTGTTTTTTTATGAAAACAAATATTTGATTTTTGAATAGTTTCTGTTGATAGGAAAGCCTCCAACAAATCGAGGTCCATTTGCCAGTTTTTTTCGTCTACATCAATTAAAATAGGGGAAGCTCCTGTATACTTGATGGAGTTAAGCGTTGCCACAAAAGTAATGTTGGGTACAATCACCAAATCGTTTTCGTTTACACCGGCCATCAAGAGGCAAATGTGCAAAGCAGTTGTACCGCTGCTGGTTGCTATTGCGTATTTAGTACCGACAAATTCCGCAGTCATTTTTTCGAACTTGTCCACGTAAGAACCTACACTACTCACCCACCCTGTTTCAATACATTCCGTTATATATTTCAATTCATTACCGCCCATATTAGGGCCACTTAATAATAACATAAAGTATAGTTGATTAAGGGTTACCAGGTGAACAATTGCAAACCTATTGAAAAAAATGCGCTCGCCTAACAAGCAAGGTGAAAATAAAAGTTGCTTTAAAGAATAGTTTTCGGAGAGAATTAAATATTTCTAAACTTTTGAGCAAAGGAATCTGTGATGATCCCGGTTTTTAATAAAGTGTAAATTTCCTTTACTCCTTCGGGCACTGTTTTGGTAATCGTAAAGCCCAATTCATTTTTAATTTTGTCAAAGTTTACACGATAATCTCGGGGGTCTTCGTTCATTTCCACATATTTTACTATAACGTTTGGCACCACTTTACAAACTTCTTCTATGATCATGCCCTTGTTATAATTCTCTTCAGTAGAACCCACATTAAAAACATTTGCTCTCACCTTTTCTTCAGGGCTTTCAAGAACGAGTACCATTGATCGCGCGAGATCGTCAACATGACAGTAAGGTCTCCAAAATTGTGCACCCCAAATTTCCTGCTCGCCATAAATAGCTGCATTGCGGGTAAATTCGTTTACAGTAAGATCAAACCTAATTCGTGGAGAAAAACCATACACCGTACTAAACCTTAGCGCCGTGCTGCATATTTTTGAATCTTTTCTTTGTACCAATAAATAATTTTCAAACTTTACCTTCAGCTCTGCGTACAGCGACACCGGATTTAATTCAGAAGTTTCGGTTACAAAAGAATTCGGATCGGGCATTTTTCCATAGTTGCTGCAAGTACTTGCGAAAACAAATTTTTTCACTCCCATTTTTTCCGCTGCTTCAAATAATGCGACACTTCCATCCCAATTGGTTTCTTTGGCATCATCCGCAAATTTTTTACAAGCGGGATCTCCTACAATTGCCGCAAGATGCGCAACTGCATCAATTCCTTCTAAAGCTTTTTCCGTTTCACCAACATTTCGTATATCTCCTTTCATAAATTCAAAACCTGGATGAAGCATTACGTCATATAAAGCGTCGCCGCCAAAATTCAAATTATCAAATGCACGTACGTTATAGCCTTTATTTAATAATTGCCGCACCAATACTGATCCAATATATCCGGCGCCACCTGTTACCAATACTTTCATTTTCTTTTTTTTAAATTTTTCTTGAGGGATTTCCTACGACAGTTTCATTATCTGCCACATTTTTTATTACTACTGATCCCGCACCTATAATCACATTTTTGCCAATAGATATTCCTTGTTTAATTACCGATCCCGCGCCAACAAAACTATTGCTTCCCAGCGTTACATTTCCACATAATATAGCACCCGGGGCAACATGACAAAAATCGCCAATGCTGCACTCATGCTCAATAATACAACCAGTATTGCAAATAACGCCGTTCCCAATTTTTACAAGCGGGTTTATACAAACTCCTGCGGCTACCATAATTCCATTTTTTGTAGTGGCAGCAGTTTCATCAATGATGGCCGAAGGATGTATAATATTTACCGGAAGAAAACTCCGTAAAGCCAGTTGATCAAATATTCTTTTTCTTATAGAATTTTCACCAATGGAAATAAAAAAATTTTCATTCTTTAATTTTTCTCGTGCCAGTTCACATGCTTCGTTTCCCAGATAGATTAATTTAAAAGGGTCAATCTTTTTTTCTTCATTATCGCAATAAAAAACTGCAGGTTTTCCCATTGCTTTTAATATTCCTGCTGCCACATATCCATGCCCTGAGTAGCCAATTAAAATCATTTTTATTTCGAATTATTTAAAGGTGCAAATTTAGGTGATGCTACATTTTATTTATAAAAGTTTATAATAACGATAATGGCTATATAAACGTTTAATTTTTACTAATATTTTCAATAGCATTTAGGTACGCATCTAAAACAATTTTTTTATCAAATTTATTTTTGATGCGCTCTCTCGCCAAAATTCCCATTTGGTGCCTTTCGTGATTGTTTAATGAATTCATTTTTTTTATCTTTTTAGCAAGGTCTTCGGAATTTTTTGCTTTACAAAGAAACCCGGTAACATTATCAATTACTATATCATTACAGCCGGGCACGTCGCAAGTAATACAAGGCTTTTCCATACTGCCAGCTTCCAATAATACATTGCTAAGCCCTTCGCGATAAGATGGCAAAACAATGCAATCTGCACCAGCAATATAGGGACGCACATCATCTGCAGAACCTAAATATTTTATCAGCCCCTCATCTGTCCATTCATCAATTTCTTTTTGAGTAACAATATTGTGTTTTAAATTTTGAGTCCAGAGTGGGCCCAATACCTGGAACTCTGCATCTGGAAGCTGGTTCCGTAAAATACGTGCCGCTTCTACAAATTCTAGTATTCCTTTATCCTTTATAAGCCTGCTTATAAATAAATAAATGATCTTTTTATTTTCTTTTATTAAATGAACAGGTTTGTAATATTCGTATTCAATTCCAGAACCCGGAACTATAGCCGCTTTTGAAGGAAGAACGAATTTTTTTTCTAAAAAAAGATTCATATCGGCTTTATTCTGAAAGAAAACTTTATCGGTTTTTCTTAAAATAAATTTGTAAAAAATGCGCGCAGCTCTATAAGTGAAATGATTGCTTTCAAATAAAGGCCCAATGCCGGTTATACTGGTTATCGTCGGAATTTTTAATTGCCTGGTAACAATATTACCCCAAATAGCAGACCTTATTGTAAAGGTGAGACAAATATCAGCATCCACTTTTTTGAGTGCGCTTTTAATGTTCCTCAAATATTGAAATACACCCGTAATATTTTGATTGCTTGCTTTTAGGTCGATAACATTAAAGCCTCTTGATCGTGCAAGATTTATTTCATCTGCTGATCCATTTGCCAAAATTGTTACGTTATATCCATTCTCCATTAAAAAATGGGCAAGTTTCCTGCGTATGGTATTTGTCCCTAAAATATTACTTTCAAGAATTGCTATATTTTTTTTCATAAAATGCAGGGCTAATTCTTATAAACTTTTTTATGCCATATTTCAAGAGATAACAAAGTCCATAAAATTTTAGCTCTTTTTTCATCAGAAATTTTAATCTTATTTTTTAAAAGATTTTGTACAAAATCTTCCTGTACAAAATGCTGGTAAAAATTATTTTCTGAAGAAAGATAATCAAAAACTATTTCCTTTAATTCGTTGTTTATCCAGCTTTTTAATGGAATTTCAAACCCCCTTTTTGGCTGGTTAATTAATGATGGCGGCAAGTAATTGTTAGCAAGTTGGCGAAGAAGATATTTTGTCGTCCGCCCTTTTATTTTATAATTGTCTGGCAACGATGGAATGTATTCAAGTAATTCCTTCGATAGAAATGCACTCCTTCCTTCCTGCGAATTTGCCATGGTTGCAATGTCCATTTTTGCTAATAAGTCGCTGAAAAGATTGGTGTCAAAATCCAGGTTCATTATTTTTTTTAAGCCGGATAAATTGCTATTTGCTATTTTATCAAAATCGTCTTTTATGTTTTTCAAATAATCAAAACCCGGCGAGATGATGTATTGCTGGTAGTCTTCAAAAATATCTACACCGGCTGATAAATATATTTCCAAATCTGAATTAGATGCCAAAGAAGCCAGCCTATACAAATAATTATAGGTGGATTTTTTATTGTTGGAAGCAGGTAATGTTTGTTTAATAAATGAAGCTCCTTTTTTTACAAAAAAATTTTTCTTAAAAAAATCATATCGCGCGAAGGGAACGTACCTGCGGTAACCACCAAATAGTTCGTCTGCGCCATCGCCATTAAGAATTACAGTCACATATTTTTTTGCCTCCTTACTTACATAATAACTTGGTATGGCAGAACTATCAAAGAAAGGCTCACCATAATTTCCCAGGATTTTTTCAAGATCTGCCTGGAGATTTTCAAATGAAATTTTTATTTCTGTATGTTGGGTTTGATATTTTTGTGCAACCAATTTTGCGAGCGGCGCTTCATCATATGCGCCGTCAAACGAAACCGTAAACGTTTTAATATTTTTATTGTATTCGCTTGCGATGGCTGTTACCAGGCCACTATCAATGCCGCCGCTTAAAAAACTTCCTACTTCAAGGTCACTGGATTCTAATCTTCTTTTTACTGCTTTATGCAAAAGATCATCTGTCTTTTTAAGGCTATCTTGAAATGAATCTTCTATTTTTTTTTGATAAAATGTATTGATATTCCACCAGTTTGTTTGAGCAATGGAAAGCGTACTGCAGTTTAATTTAAGAAAAGTGCCAGCCGTCAATTCTGTTACGTATTTATATGGCGTACATTGCCGGTAGAAGGAGCCGAGTCTTAAATATTGATAAATATTTTCGTTATTTACTTCAAGCGGAACCATACTTTTAAGACAATTAAGTTCGCTCGCAAAAAGAAATTTATTATCGTGATGATAATAATAAAGAGGTTTTTTACCGGCACGATCTCTTGCAATAAAAATTTCATTTTTTCTTTTATCATAAATAGCAAAAGCGAACATGCCATCCAGGTATTGCAGAAAATCCGTACCAAACCGTTCGTATAAAAGCAGCAAAGTTTCTGTGTCTGATGAGGTATTGCCGATTAAATTGAATTGCTTTCGGATTTCAGCATGATTGTATATTTCACCATTAAAAATGATAGTGTACTTATCATGAAGGTGCATCGGCTGTTTTCCTCCAGCTATATCGAGGATGGATAGACGCAGATGAAAAAACTTCACATTTTTATCTTGGTAATCATTTTGTTTATCCGGCCCCCGATGGCCCATTACTTTAAGTACAGCCTCATTTGAAAAGTTAGCATTTACTGATCCTGCAATACCACACATTTTTTCCCAGGGTTTTATTAACTACAAAATACTTTATTATCATGAAAATAAAATCAATACCGAATTACGTTCATCATTTTAAGTAAAAGCAAGAGAGGGCGATGACTCTTTTGTGTTTAGCAAATTGGCTTTTTGCAAAGCTCTTCTACCAGATCTTTCTTTTACTTTTTCATAAATTAGAAATAGTGAAATAGTATAAAACGGTAGGCATGGAATTTTATACCTGACTAACGTTCCAAAGTTTAAAGTGCTTGTACCCACAAACATTGCAAATACAACTGAGAATAAAAGACAATACATGATCAACGGATCAGTAAGTATTAATTTTATGAAAGTAAAAAGGCCGCTTTTAAACAAAACAAATAAAGTAAAATACATCAGCAGAAGACTTTCCAACGCGGCCAAAATTTGCGAAAATTTATGAGCTTCCCAAATGAAGGGCCTGAAGAATGTAGTGGCAATTGACACTGGCGCGATTCTCAGAAGTCCGGAAAAGGAGCCATCGAAGTCTACCCCAAGACTGAAATTTGATGCTGCATCTTCCCTGCCATTTTGCTGCTCAAAGGCTGAATTTAAACTTGAAATGCTTGAAGTTACGTCCTCTACAGCATAAGCGCCCAATTCATCATTGTAGGTTGAAAGTACGGTACTAAATAGAAACATACTTCCCAAAATTAAAAGTGGTGCGAAAAAGTATCTTAAAATCCTAATCTTAACTCCCTGCATATTTTTAAGTATTATAAACAAAACGAAAAACGGGAGGTAAGCAAGCAAAATATAGATCTTCATCACTATCAGCAAGTAGCCGAAAGCGATAAGAATCATTGTATTTTTAAAGAAGTTTTTGCGACGGTATAATAATTCGTAAACGGCATAAGTAATCCATCCTAACGCGGCAATGCAAAGCGTATCTTTTAATATGCCAGCGCTCCAAAAAACAAATGTTGGAAAATATAAAATTGCAATCGCGAATTTTTTATGCATGTGTGGATACTGCTCATAAAAGAAAAGGAAAAGTTTCCAAACACCAGAAAATGCAATGCATGCAAAGAGCAGATTGGTGACAGCATATTTGCCAAATGTAAAAAACGAAAAAACGGCAACCGTTTTGATTACTAAAAAATTAGAATTAGAAGCAAAATATCCCGCATTTCCTCTATCGCTCAATAGATTAATGTCGAACTCCTTCCCACTTTTAAACAGCCATTGTAAGTTATCAGCGCTATGTAAAATGAGATGATAAATTTCTCTCCCTTCCTTTTGATATAAGGTCAAAGAATCACCCGGAGATAAGTAGGTATTATAAATGACGAAGGCAAAACAACCAATCATTTTTATCCAAAATCCCTGGCGATGATATTTAATAAGAAGAGGATCTGTATATTTTTTTCTTTTAGATCTGAAGAACAGGTATAAAAGAAAAAGATAAATTGGAGCCAACATCAGGTCGCCATAATCCATTGTAAGTTTTTTTAATCCAATTGTGTAGATACCAAAAATCGCTTTTATTTTAAAGCAAAGTCTTAGGGGAAGCGTAGTGGTGAAATTATTGCTTTAAATGATTTTATTGGGTAATAGAAAAAATGATTTAATGTAAAGGAACTACCTGAGGAAAGTTTTTGGAGAACTATTGCCGGTGTAGCCTTATAGTTTTTAGTAAATGCGTCCTTAACCGGCCAAAATATGAAACTTAGTTTTTTGAATTTATCTGTTTTTTGAAAAGCAAGAATGATGCACGAAAATACTGCGAGAAACGCCAGGTACATAACAAAAGGGAGTATGAAATTTTTGCTGTGCTTCGATTTTAAAATTTCAAAACGATTTCTTACGTAATAATACATTTTCCAGTTGTTACGATAGTTCCAATCATTCTTGTAAGAGTAAGCACTAGCAGGGTGATAATGAATGCTGTTACTTTTGGTATAAAAAGGAATTTTATTTTTCCGGATTATTCGATAATAATATTCTGTTTCGTCGCCCCAAATAAAAAGCTCTTTTTTTGGCAATCCAACTTTCTCTATAATGTTTTTATGAAGCAACGTGCCATTAAAAGGATGTGCGAAATTTTTAATAATTGGTTCTTCCACCTCATCAATATTTGAATAATTGCCTGTTTTCCACACAAAACTTTTTTTATCTTCCTTATTGATCACGGCACAATTTCGCAAACACAATTTTTCATCAGCGCCTTCAAGAAGATGCTCAAGGGCGTCTTCTTTTGGCAAGCCATCATCATCCATCAGCCATATCCAATCGTAATTCTTTTCATACGCCAATTTTATTCCTCTATTAAATCCCCCACCCGAGCCCAAATTAGTTTGCGTTACAAATTCAATATCAGGTTGATTTTTTAGCCATTTCTCAGTATTATCGTTGCTGCCGTTATTAATAACGAGGATTTTGTCAATGGCTCTTGTTTGAAGCCTCAATGCTGCAATACATTCAGATAATAACTGCTGCCGGTTGTAAGTTACAACCACAGCGACTACCTTTTCCATAAGGTTGAAATTTTAGTTTTCAGAAAATATTCGATTACTAATACGTAACGTTATGGGAAGGAAAAATATTGTAGGAAATGGACAGAAGCGGCTATCCTTCTATGTTAGGGAAAACAGGAATCTGATCGCCTGAGCGGCAACATTCTGTACAAAGCACGGAAAAATCAAGCACCTCTCCGATAACCTGGTGCATATCAAGATACCGGTAAGTCCCTAGTCTTCCAAGGAAGGAAATTCGCCGGAGTGAATTGGCCTTATTTCTATATCGATCCAGAAGCTCTTTATCTTTTTTCAATCGCTTTGGGTAATAGGGATCGTCTTGGGGGCCGGTTTCTTTACTATATTCTGTAAAAATGTTTGTCTTATCATGGCTTTCCCACGGTGTAAAATGCTTGTGCTCGGTTATTCTTGTATAAGGAATGGTTTCATCACAATAATTTATTTGCGTAACACCCTGGTAATCGCCTGTGTGAATTGAAGATTCAAAGGTCACAGTTCGGTAGCCCAGCCTGCCATATTCATAATTAAAATAAGCGTCTATGGGGCCGGTAAAAAATACGTGGTCATATTCATCCGTAGCCTGCAGCGGATCAAACTTTTTGCCTAATTGAATATTTATTGCAGGATGGTCTAGTATTTTTTCAATTAGAGAAGTATAGCCATTTATAGGAATGCCGGTAAAAATGTTATTGTGGTAATTATCATCATAATTAAAACGAACAGGTATCCTTTTTAACACTGATGCCGGTAATTCTGAAGGCTCGCAGCCCCATTGCTTTTTGGTGTAGCCATAAAAAAAAGCCCGATACAATTCTTTTCCAATATATCGTAAAGCCTGTTCTTCAAAATTTTTCGGGTCTACAATTTTCTTATCGCCCAACGAGTTTAGAAATGTTTTTGCCGTTTCAGGAGTAAAAGTTTTATTAAAAAATTGATTTAATGTGTACAGGTTTACAGGTAGCGGGTATACCTTACCGTTATGCATTGCTTTCACCCTGTGAACATATGGCATCAACGTGGCGAAAGAATTTACATAATCCCAAATTTCCTTTTTATCTGTATTGAAAATATGCGGTCCGTATCTATGGATCATCACACCGGTTTCCTCGTCGCGGGAAGTATGGCAATTACCGCCGATTTGATTTCGCTCCTCCCATACATCAATTGTGCAGTCCGTTTTTACCGCTAATTCCTGTGCAAGTACTGCGCCTGAAAACCCTGCTCCTATAATGAGAAACCGTGATGCCATAATGTTTAAATTAATTTCTTCGGTAAGAATGTACCAATTTCCGATACAATA
>JBDTKB010000091.1:0-4136 GCA_039935555.1 Ginsengibacter sp.
ATTTCATGATAATGCCAATCTTTCCAAATCATCAGCCATCTATTTTGTTCCAAAAGACAACAATGAAGAAATAAAAAGTTTTCGGGCTGAACTCGATGGAAACTGGCTTCTTTTTACAAATGATAAAGGGCGCACTTTCATTTATAAATTTGATGAACATTGCAGCCGCGGAAGTCATGAATTGAAGATTTCAGTAGAGGATGAAGCGGGGAACACAACAGAAAAAATTTATCACTTTACAAGATAAAAAATTTATAATGATACAGTTAGCTGAAGGCAATAATGCGCCGGCGTTTAAAGCAAAAGATCAAAATGGAAAAGCAGTTTCACTGGCTGATTTTAAAGGGAAAAAAGTAGTGTTATATTTTTATCCTGAAGACGATACGCCCACTTGCACAATTGAAGCCTGCAACTTGCGCGATAACTATGAACCACTTCAGCAAAGAGGATTGGTGGTTTTAGGAGTAAGCCCGGATGACGAAAAGAAGCATAAAAAATTTGAAGAAAAATACCAACTGCCCTTCACGCTACTTGCCGACCCTGATAAAAAAATAATAGATAAATATGGAGTGTGGGGCGAAAAAAATATGTATGGCAGAAAATATATGGGCCTGCTTCGCACTACATTTTTGATTGATGAAAAAGGAAAAATTATAAAAATTTTTAAAAAGCCTAAATCAAAAATTCACAGCGAGGAAATATTAAAAGCGCTGGAGTAATTACTTTATTTTTCAATTCAAATAAATTTTTGGTGTTACGCATTAAGGAAAATTCCTGGATTGCAAAGCTGGCAGCAAGAAAGCTAAAGTCGGAAAATGTTGCTATTGTTATCGGCAGCACAATTCACCTTTATAATGTAAGCCGGCAGCAATTTTTGCAAAATGAAAAATGGGTGAAGCATGAAGTTTGCCATTTGCAACAATTCAAAAAACATGGCAAAATTATTTTCATTATAAAGTACCTGTGGGAAAATATTCAACATGGCTATTATAACAACAAATA
Organism: Ginsengibacter sp.; assembly: GCA_039935555.1. Lineage (GTDB taxonomy): Bacteria > Bacteroidota > Bacteroidia > Chitinophagales > Chitinophagaceae > Ginsengibacter. Next base: position 1,003 of record JBDTKB010000091.1, read on the forward strand.
CGAGGTGGCGGCCAGAAACGCTGAAGATGAATGACCCGCCGGGAAGAGTTTATATTTTCTTATAGGACCGGACTGTCATTTCAAATCCGTCGTGGTAGGTTGTTGGCTTAAAATCGAAAGCGCTATCAAATTTGGTAGAATCAAAAATATATTCTGAATCATACTGGTACAGCATTTCCTTCATTTCATACATCGTTCGCATAAAAATTCCTAAAATCCCTATCATTCCTTTACCAATAACTGTATGCTTTGCCGGAACGTTGAAAATTTTTGCAGCAAGGCTAATAATTTGCTTTCCTGTAAGAGCCGGCGAGGCCGTTGGCATGTGCCATATTTGATTCCATGCATTTTCGTTTTGCGAAAGAAGTAACAATGCTTTTCCACAATCTGGCGTAAAAGTGAAAGAATGCGTTTCTTTATCATCTATCACCCATTGTGCGGTTTTGCGATGAGCCATTTTATCAAAGACCAATAAATTCAAAATACTTGATTTGCAATCCGGGCCATAAAAATCTGCAGCTCTTGCAATAATTGCGTTTATATTTCCTGCCTTCACTTCATTCATTAAATCAGTCGCGATTTTTGCACGCACCTCGCCTTTTTTGCTTACAGGATTATAGGGAGTTTTTTCAGTCATATTACCAGCAACTTTGCCGAGCATATAAACGTTATCAAAGAAAATAAGCTTTGCATTATTTTCTTTGCATGAGTCTATCGTATTCCTCATAATAGCCGGCCATTGCGTTTTCCATACCCGGCTATCATATTTTAAGCCAGCACATAATACTACAACTGACGAACCTTTAACAGCCTCCAATGTTTGAGATGCATCAGTAAGATCCGCAGAAATGACCTGTATACCGTTGATGGCTTTCGGGCTTCGGCTCACCAGTTTATAAGGAATGTTATTCAGTGAAAGTTCGGTTGCTAAAGCATTAGCAATAGCACCTCCGGCTCCAAGAATTGTGTACATGAAATTTAAATTTAAAAAGCTAACAAATTCTACATAAAATAGCGGAAAAATATAATTACAAATAGGGAACTAATAATCCAATTGTAGCCCCAGCCTGTCCTTCAATTGCTTTACCAACGGATAATCTTCAATAATTTTCAAATATTGTTCTTTGGTTGAAAGGTGTTTTTGCTGAACAGTTTCATTGATTTTATTTTCAATGATAATTACCTTATAAGTTAAAAAGCGATTATTAAAATGCGTTTGCAGATGCTCGATAAGAGCCGCTCTTTCTGTTTCAATAAATTTTTGTTGAATATTATTTTCAGTAATTATTTCAATACAGTTTTCGTCAACAATTTTGAGTTTAGCAGATTTAAAATTACTCACTCCCGAATGATTATTATTTTGGCGAAGTCTTTCAATATAAAGCCCCCACGTTACGTACAATTCTTCCTCATTCAAATCTTTTACATTATTGCCATTTTGTTTATTATCAAGAGCAACCTGTTCCCTTATTTTTTCAAGAGAACTAAGTTTTCTTAATTTCGTGTGTGGCTTTACGTTATCAACCAACGTATGGTCTCCTAAAGCCTTAAAAGAATTTTTATCGAATATTTCTTTCTCTATTATCAGCACTGCTTTATCCTGTTGAGAATGCCCGTTATTTTGCTCTGTTGGAGTTTTATCTTCTTTATTATTATTTTTTGAAGTTAAGACTGATGGCTTTGTTCCGGTGGTAGCCTTTTCTTTTACAGCCACCGGGCTAAGTACTTTAAAAGCAACAGGCTTCATATTTTCAACCTGCTTTTTTTTATGTACCTGATCGACGTCATTCACCAACTCGATTGCCTGCTGTAGAAAACAAAGCTTGATTAACGTAAGCTCTACATGAAGGCGTTTGTTCCTCGCTTGCCTGTAATTTATTTCAGCCTCATTTAAAATATTTAGCGCACTTAGTAGCGAAGCCGCATCGTTTTTTTGCGCAACGTCAAGATACCGTTGTTTAAAATCTTCAGATACTTCCAGTAACATCGCCACTTTTGGATCTTTGCTTACGAGCAGGTTTCTAATAAACTCCGCGAAACCATTTAATAAAAGATCACCGTCAAAGCCTTTGCGGTTTATTTCATCATACAATAAAATGGCATCACTTAGGTTTTGAGTTTGCATTGCCTCCATAAACCTGAAGTAGTAATCTTCGTCAAGAATATTTAAATGCTCAAGTGTATTTGCATAAGTGAGTTCGCCGTTTGTGAAACTCACTATTTTATCAAGTATGCTTAGAGCGTCTCTCAGGCAACCTTCGCTCTTTTGCGCGATGATATGCAGGGCTGTTTTCTCTGCCGTTATTTTTTCCTTTTCACAAATTTCCTGCAAATGAATTACGGTATCCTGGTTGGTAATTCTTTTGAAATCAAAAATCTGGCAGCGGCTAAGAATGGTTGGAAGTATTTTATGTTTTTCGGTGGTAGCTAAAATAAAAATTGCAAAAGGCGGTGGCTCTTCAAGCGTTTTTAAAAACGCATTAAACGCAGAGGCACTTAACATGTGTACCTCATCCACGATGTATACTTTATATTTTCCGGCTTGCGGCGCAAACCTTACCTGGTCAACAAGTGTTCTTATATCATCTACAGAATTATTACTTGCCGCATCAAGCTCATGAATGTTTAAGGAAGTACCATTGTCAAAGGAAACACAGGAATTACAAACATTGCACGCCTCTCCGTCTGGCGTGCGATTTTCACAGTTAATTGTTTTTGCAAGAATCCTTGCACAAGTCGTTTTACCAACACCACGTGGCCCGCAAAACAAAAATGCGTGAGCAATCTGGTTATTTTTTATTGCATTTTTAAGTGTAGTGGTAATATGAGATTGACCTACAACGGTGCTAAAGTTTTGTGGCCGGTATTTCCTCGCTGAAACGATAAATTTTTCCATAAATAAGATAACAAATTTACGATTTTAGTCGCTAAAAAATTTGTCAATTCAACAGGGTGTGAAGAGAATTATTTGGACGAATGCCTGCTCAATTTAGAATCGGGTGTCTTTTGAATTCCTTACTCCTATCAAAAATATAACGGTAAGTGGCCAATATCCTGCTGTGGTGTGCGCCAATGTTCCTGGATATATTAAGTATTTTGGGATTGAAATCTCCCTGCCACTGTAGCTCAAGCTC